>CAYVUI010000015.1:0-48618 GCA_964454745.1 uncultured Pirellulales bacterium
TTTTGGCTTTGAGTGCGTCGCTCAATACTATCAAAATACCTGTGAACGGTTACGGTTTACTTATAATTTACGCTTGAAAAAGGCGTTACATTTTGGCAGCAGTACCGGATTACCTGAAAAAAAGACAATGCAGGCTTGGAAATACTTTTTTATGGGTGTTTTAGTTAAAAAACCCGGGTTGTCCTTGCTTTTGAACCTTTGCGTGGGCGGATTTTATGTCCTGGTCTCGGTGATGGTGCTGCATTCCGTGGGAAAAAGCCTGCGTCAGCATGCCCTGCTGGAGGCTGAAAACAAGGCCAATATCATTTTAGAGAGGAACCTGGCGACTCATCATTACTTTTCGTACCAGTTGAAACCGAATCTTTTTGCAGTGACGGAAGGGGCCTTAAAAGAAGATGCATTTGATCCGGTATGGATGTCTTCGACATACGCGATTCGTGAGATTGACAGATATTTTACTGAAACAGAGAATTATTCGCAGTATTATTATAAGGAATGCGCAATTGATGCGAGGTCTCCATCGAATGAAGCGGACGAATTTGAGCGTGAATTCATCCAGGGATTAAATTCCGGCAACGGCCCGGAATCGTTCAGTACAATCCGCGAACTGGACGGCAGCCCCTATTATGTTGTACTGCAAAAGGGGGAGACGATGGAGGCATCCTGCCTTCGATGCCACAGTGAGCCTGAGTTTGCCCCGGCCGAGATGGTCGAAAAGTATGGTCCGTACCGCAGTTTCGGGCGGTCGGAAGGGGAGGTGGCTTCTGCGGTTTCGATCCGGATTCCGCTGGCTCGTGCCTATGCTTCTGTGGATAAGCTTTTTACATTTGTTACGATCATTCTGGTGCTGGCGTTTCTGCTGGTCTTTGGAGGCCATTATTATTTTGTAAAACGCTTTGTACTGATTCCAATTGAGAAAATTCGCTGCATGTCCCATGAAATCGCCTTCAATGAAAATCGCCTGGGTGACAAACTTGAACTGCCTTACGGGCGGGAACTGTTCGAACTGACGGAAGCGTTCAATGAGATGTCTCAAAAGCTGCGGATTCAGCGTGACGGCCTGGAGGAGATTGTCGCCCGGCGGACCGCGGAGCTTGAAGCGACCAATAACGACCTCAAGCGTGTGGTATATGTGGCCTCGCATGACCTCAAGAGCCCGCTGACGACGATTTCGGGTTTTTCAAGAATTCTTACCGAGGGATGCGAGGAGATTCGTTCCCTCCTGGGCAATCCTTCCATCGACAAGGAGATAAGGGACAAAGCGGAGGGGTTATTTGCAGAATCCATTTCCGAGCCGTTGTATTTTATCGACGCGAGTGTGAACAAGATTCGATTGCTGCTAGATGGGCTTTTGCGGGTGTCACGTGTGGGAACCAGTGAAATCAAGCCTTCTGCTGTTCAAATGAATAAGCTGATGGATGAGATTCGCGACACGCATTCCTATTCACTGGCTCAAGCCGGGTGCGAGCTCAAGATCGAAAATTTGCCGGGATGTTTTGGGGATGCAGCCCAGATCAACCAGTTATTCTCGAATTTGATTGATAACGCGGTTAAGTATTTGTCCGCGGACCGTAAAGGGCGGATTTGTGTGAGCGGCTGGAGTGAGAACGGGGAAAGCGTGTATTGTGTCGAGGATAACGGAATCGGGATTTCTGAGAGCGAGCAGGAGAAAATTTTCGAGATTTTTTACCGCTCGGACCCAAGCAGTAAGGTTGAGGGTGAAGGGTTGGGCCTTTCGATCGTATCAAGGATTCTGGAACGCAATCACGGAAGAATCCGCGTGGAATCCGAGGCAGGGAAAGGGAGCCGATTTTACGTGTACCTTCCGCAGGCTGTGAGCGATCCGCTATCCGCCGACTGCCTGGTTGAGGCCTAAAAAGGTCTTTTTCTAAGCAGGCCCGCAACACTGATAAACAGCAGCAGCGACACAGGTTCCGGGGCAGCCATCGTCACCTCCACCGGGGAATCGAAATACCCGGTTCTGATTTAGGGTTTTCATGAGAATTTTGCTTTCTTGTCATATCTTCCGGGAACTGGTATAATCCATATTTGTGTATTTATTCGAGATAAATGACGATATTGGGTTGCCAGGGCTTTGAATCGGCGTGGGAACCCTTGTTTTTTTGGAAAATAGAAGGCAATATGGCCAAAAAGAGAATACCGGTCGATCATATACGAAACTTTTCGATCATCGCGCACATTGATCACGGCAAATCCACGCTTGCGGATCGGCTTTTGCAGCTTACCGGGGCGATTTCGGACCGTGAATTCAAGGAGCAGCTTCTTGATGACATGGAGCTTGAGCGTGAGCGGGGGATCACGATCAAGGCGTCTGCGGTGACGATGCAATATGTGGATGATTCGGGTGAAGAATGGATGCTTAACCTGATCGATACGCCAGGTCATGTGGATTTTCATTACGAAGTTTCGCGTGCGTTGACGGCGTGCGAGGGGGCACTTTTGGTGGTGGATTCGACCCAGGGCGTTGAGGCGCAGACGGTTGCGAATGCGTACCTGGCGATTGATACCGGTTGTGAGATCATGCCGGTGATCAACAAGGTGGACTTGCCTGCGGCCCAGCCGGATGTGGTGGCCGAGGAGATTGAGTATGTACTGGGCCTGGACGCGGTGGATTGCCTGCATATTTCCGCCAAGTCCGGGATCGGCTGCAAGGAGCTTTTGGATCGTATTGTAAAGGAGCTGCCCTCGCCGGAGGATCACTCAAAGGACAAGCCCGCGGCGCTGATCTTTGATTCGCATGTAGATGAGTACCGGGGTGTGATTTGCTATGTCCGTGTGGTTTCCGGGGAGCTTTGCACCAAGCAGAGGATCAAGCTGATGCGAAAGAGCCGCAGTTATACGATTGCTGAGTTGGGCAAGCTTTCGCCCAAGATGACCGTGGTCGATACGCTAAGCTCGGGCGAGGTGGGGTATGTTATTGCGAACATCAAGCAGCTTGCGGATGTGACCATTGGGGATACGATTACAGATGATCTGAATCCAGCGGATGAACCGCTGCCGGGCTACCAGCCGCCGATGCAGATGGTCTTTTCGGACTTTTACCCGGGCAATAATACGGATTACCCGGCACTGCGGGCGGCGTTTGACAAGCTGGCGATCAACGATGCCTCCTTTACAGCGGTTCCGCAGTCTTCGCCGGCGCTTGGCTTTGGTTTCCGCTGCGGGTTCCTCGGGCTTTTACACATGGAGATCATCCAGGAGCGGCTCGAACGGGAAAATGATATTGATGTAGTGCAGACAGCACCGACGGTTTCGTATGAAGTGGTGACCAAGGACGGGGAGGTTCAGCGGATTGATTCGCCGTCTTCACTGCCGGATCCGTCGCATATCGAAGAGCTGCGTGAGCCGATTGTGAAACTGGAGATCCTGACAAATACTGAATCCATTGGCGGAATCATGAAGCTGGCTGATGAACGGCGGTGCAAGCTGCTCAAGACCGATTACCTTTCTCCGACGCGCGTGATGCTGGAATATCGGGCCCCGCTGGCGGAGATTGTGTATGATTTTTATGACCTGCTCAAGGGGATTTCGCGGGGCTATGCAACCATGGACTATGAGCTGGTTGCGTTTGAGAAGTCAAACCTGGTCCGGATCGACATCCTGGTCAATGGGCAGCCGGTCGATGCGCTTTCGCTGATTGTGCACCGGACCGTGGCCGAGGCAAGGGGGCGGCGACTGATTATCAAGCTGCGGCGTGCGATTCCCAAGCACCAGTTTGAGATTCCGCTGCAGGTGGCGATTGGCGGCAAGATTATCGCGCGGGAGACGATTAAGGCGTACCGAAAGGATGTAACCGCCAAGCTTTACGGCGGGGATGTTTCGCGAAAGCTCAAGTTGCTCAAGAAACAGAAAGAAGGTAAGAAGCGGATGAAGTCGATCGGTGCAGTGCAGATTCCGCAGGAGGCGTTTATGTCGATCCTCGATACGTCGGAGTAGGGTTGTACGGACGTGAAAGTTGGAATGGTTAATGAATGGATTGTAAGGATTGATGATTAAATCTGTAGCGATATTGGGATCCACCGGTTCGATCGGGACCAATGCCCTGCGTGTAATTGACGGTCTCGGGCAGGGGTACCGGGTCGCTGCGCTTAGTGCCCATCGCAACGTGGAACTTCTAGCCGAGCAGTGCCGCCAGTACAGGCCGGATTTTGCAGTGGTTACGGATTTGGAATGTGTGGATGCGTTCCGCCGGGCTCTTGGGCAGTGCAGTGTAGAGGTACTGGCAGGTCCGGAAGGCCTGGAACAGGTTGCCGGAGCGGACGGGATTGATGTGGTCTTAACCGCGATTGTCGGCGGTGCGGGGCTTGGCGCGGCCCTGGCAGGGGCAAAGGCCGGCAAGGTACTGGCGATTGCGAACAAGGAGCCGCTGGTGATGGCCGGGCGGCTGATTACCATGGCCGCACGGGAAAACGGAGCGAGGATTTTGCCGGTGGACAGCGAGCACAGTGCGATTTTCCAGGCGATGGCCTCGGGGAAATCGAGCGAAGTATCACGGATATTACTGACCGGCTCGGGCGGTCCGTTTCGCGGGGCAACAAAAGAGGCGTTTGACGGGGCTGGCCTCGAAGAGGCTTTGAATCACCCGACCTGGGATATGGGGCCGAAGATTACCATTGATTCGGCGACGATGATGAACAAGGCGCTCGAGGTGATCGAGGCGAGGTGGCTGTTTGATGTGGAGGTGGATAAGATCGAGGTTGTGGTGCATCCCGAGTCGATCGTTCATTCCATGGTGGAGTTTGTCGATGGTTCGGTTGTGGCCCAGCTCGGCACGCCGGACATGTGTGTGCCGATCCAGTATGCCCTGACCTGGCCGGACCGGGTGGCGGGGATCGCGCCGCACGTGGATTTTACGTCACTTGGCTGTCTGCATTTTGAGCGGCCGGACCTGGAGGTGTTTCGTTCGCTGAAGATGGCTTACGAGGTTTCTAAGGGTGATGACAGTGGTGCCGTTGTTTTTAATGCCGCGAATGAAGAAGCGGTGGCGGCCTGCCTGGAAAAACGGATCCGTTTCGGGCAGATCCTGGATTTGGTGGAGACGGCACTGGAAGAATGCCGATTTGAGAATGAGCAGTTATTGGATATAGATAAAATTCTGGAAATTGATCGTGAAGTGAGGGAGTGCGTACAGAAACAAATTCCCGCAGCAGCCGAAACAAAGATTTGAAGTTTGATCCAACGTATTGGAGATATTCATGGACGAAGTAAAAAATGAAGAAGTGAACACGGATACAAAGGCCAATGAAGTAAAGGATATTGGCGGCGATGAGAACCCGATGGCAAAACTGGCCCGGCTGTTTTTTCTGGTTGCATTGATTGTGTTTGTCGCAGCGGACCTGCACCGGGCTGTGATTATTGCGGGGATACTGATTGGCCTGGGTGCTGTGATTTTTATCCATGAACTTGGGCATTTCCTGGCGTGCCGGCTGGTGGGTGTGAAGGTGGAGGCGTTTTCGATTGGTTTTCCACCGTACCTGGTCGCATTCCAGCAGCGGGGGGATAAACGGCATTTCTGGTTTTTGAAGAATACCAGCCAGGCGAATGCGGAGGAACCGGAAGGGGAAAAATGGGGTACAGTATATAAGATCGGCCTGATTCCGTGCGGGGGATTTGTCAAGCCATTGGGGCAGGCGGATAAAGGGGCCGAGGAGATTACCGATGATCCGCGGTCGTATGCGAATAAGCCGTTGTGGGCCAAAGTGACGGTTTTGGTTGCGGGTGTGACATTCAATGCGATCTCGGCGATGCTGATCTTTATGGGGGTATTCCTTGCGGGCCTGGAGCTGAATCCGCCGATCGTCGGCGGGGTGGTTCCCGGCAGTCCGGCCCAGGCGGCCGGGCTTAAAGCAGGTGACCGTGTCGTTGAGGTCAACGGTGAGGATTTTGTCGATTTTACGTCTCTGCAATTTGCCGCCGCGCTGTCGGATAAGGGGGAAGCAACAGATCTCAGGATTCGAAGGGCGGACGGAACGACCAAGGAAGTGAGTATTGTTTCCGAACGGCTCGAGGGCAGTGATTTTAAGACGTTTGGGATCGAGATGCCGTTTTCGCTGCAAATCCCGAAATATGAAAGAGATGCAGACAGTGTTTTTGAGGGATTGGGATTTGAGCCGGGCGACAAGATTACGCGTGTCAACGGCAAACCGGTTAAGACAAGCTGGGAATTTGAAAATGCAATCCGTCAGACCCTCGAGCCGGAAGTTGTCCTGACAGCGGTCGGCAGTGAAAATGAGACCCGGGATGTTGTGTTCCCGGTTCGCCTGGAACAGGCCGAGGCGGATTTTTACGGGAATCGGACGTTGAGTCATATTTACTCGATTGTTCCAAGACTTCGGGTGGATTTTGTGCAGAATCAAACGCAGTCTTCCGAAAGTGGATCGTTGGTTGACAAGATCAAATCGCTGACAGGCAAGTCGTCACCGTCTGAGGGGAAAGCAATTGCCCTTGAGGCCGGGGATGTCGTTTTAAAAGCCGGCGATACGATGTATCCGACCTTTACCCAGCTTCGGGACATTACGATTGCCCATGAGGGCAAAGCTTTGCCGATGACCGTTTTGCGGGACGATGAGCAGGTAGAAATTGAAGTGTATCCCCAGCGCAGGGGTGAGGGGGAAGGCGATGTCTATATCGGCGTGATGACTTCCCTGGACTGGGAGCATACGGTGGTTGCGGCAACGGTGGATATCGAAAACGGCCCCAAGGCGCTGGAAATCCCGGCTGGGGCGCGGATTACTGCTGTGGACGGGCAGGAAGTGTCAACATTTTACGAGATTATTCGATTGATTCGCGAGAATATGGGCCAGCGGATTTCGCTGGATTACCGGATCGATGCCGAGCGTGCCGGTTCGGTTGCGATCGAGATCCCGGCAACGCATGACTATATCACCGCGTATTCAACGCTGGCGAAGAATCTGCCGCTAAATCCCGTTTACGAGGTTTACAAAGCGAAGTCGCCGATCGACGGAATCGGGATCGGTTTCAAGCGTGCGGTCAAGCAGCTTACGGGGACGTACCTTACGATCAAGCGGATTATTACGCGGGATGTAAACCCGCGGGGCATCAGCGGGCCGGTGGGGATTTTGACGATGAGCTACTCGATGCTGGATTATTCGCTGATGTATTACGTTTACTTTATGGGCTTTATCAGTGCGGCTGTGGCCGGGTTTAATCTTTTGCCGCTGCCGATCCTGGACGGCGGTGTAATCGTGCTGGCGGTAATCGAGGAGATCAAGGGCGGACCGCTGAGTGTGCGGGCCCAGACCGTGATCAATTACTTTGGCCTTGCGATTATCCTGACGCTGTTCGTATTGATTACGCTCAATGACATTTTACGTTTGTTCCAGGGATAGGATGTTTTTGGATGAAGATCTCCGCGGTGATCCCGGCGTATAACGCTAAGGCGGTGGTCGGCAGGGCGATTGAGAGCGTTCTTGCCCAGAGCCGCCCGGCCGATGAGATCATCGTGGTCGATGACGGCTCGACGGACGCAACAGCGGATACCGTTCGGGCATTCGGGGAGAAGGTAATTATCATCCGCAGGGAAAACGGCGGGGCCAGTGCCGCCCGAAATGCGGGAATTGAGCGGGCAAGCGGGGACTGGATTGCGTTTCTGGATGCAGACGATGAATGGACGCCGGACAGGCTGGGCTTGCAGGAGCGGTTTTTGACGGAACGTCCGGAATTAAAATGGGTGACGGGGAACTATTACTTCCAGCAGGGCGACCAGGGCCGTGTTGCGGCAAAAGAGACGGGAGATTATGCGGTTGTTCAGCAGGCGGGAGGGGATTTACCGTTTTACGATTGTTTTCTGGCGGGGCTGTTGGGCTGGACGGGTACGCTTCTGGTCCGGCGGGACCTGCTTTTGGAAGCGGGGGGGTTTTCTCCGGGGCAGGCAAGATATAATGACATCGATATGTGGTTTCGATGTGCGTTTTTGAGTGAACAAATTGGAGTGATCCCTGAGCCGCTGGGGGTGTATCATACTGATATTGCCGATTCGATCACCAAGCGGCACGTGGCAGCAGAGCATATGGCCCAGATGCTCCGGCGGACAGTCCCCATAGCGAAGGAAAAGGGGGTGTATGCAAAATACGAGCCCTGTGTGCGGGCGATGGTGAGGAATACGATCCATCAATGCCTGTTTGATAAGCGGATTTATGAAGTCCGCGGCTTTGCTCGGGAATTTTCCGAGGTACTGGATAAGAGATATCGGCGGTTGGTCTGGTGGCTGACGCTGTTTCCGGGGCTCAGTTTGGCGATGATGCCAGTGCTTCGCAAACTCAACCGTGTGCTGGGTCTGGATGTTTGAGCCGGGATTGAGGTTGAGAAGAGCGGCCCGGGGGGCTATAATGGGTGGCTATGACGGATACGGCATCGCAGACAAGACGTTCGGGGGCGAATGAGTCCGGGATCAGCGTGGTGATTCCAGCGTATAATATCGAGGATTATATCGCGCGGGCGGTGCGAAGTGCACTTTGCCAGGCCCGGCCGGCCGATGAGATTATCGTGGTTAACGACGGCTCGACGGATGGAACGCGGGAGGTACTGGCGGAATTCGGCGATTCTATACAGGTAATTGACCAGGAGAACCGCGGGCTTTCGGGGGCGAGGAATACCGGGATCCGGGCGTCGCGTTTTGCATGGATCGCGTTCCTGGATGGGGATGACCAGTGGCTGGAAGGGTATTTGGCCGGTCAGGAGGCGGCGATTGCAGCGGCCCGTGAGCAGGTGATGTGGTCGTTTGGGAATTTTACCCGGTATCTGCACGCGGAGGAGCGGCGGAGCGTTTGTTTTGATCCCAATCGGGCGAAGGCGGCGATGGGTGAGAAGGGATATTTTGAGAATTATTTCGCGGCCTCGGCTGCGGGTTTTCACGGTTTTCCGGGCACGATAATGATCCATCGGGAGGTGTTCGATACGGTTGGCTTTTTTGATGAGCAGCAGGGTTTTGCCGAGGATTTGGATATGTGGTATCGGATATCGTATCAGTATCCGAAGGTGGCCTGCTGCACAGAGCCGTGTTCGATTTACTATCTCGACCGGCCGGGGACGCTGACCGAGACCTGGAAGGATACGAAAACCGAGGCCCTGATTGAACTGGTATCGCGGCATTTGCCCCTGGCGCGGGAGGCGGGGCTTGGCGAGGATTTTGAAAAGCTCGTGGGCATGCAGGTTCGGTCATGGATCCGGGCGGAACTGTTCCATGACCGGCCGGAGCTGATAAGGAGGATGCTCCGGGAATTTCGTGCGTATCTAAGCGGGGGGTTTGTAATATTGATCCGGCTTTTGATGGTCTGCCCGGGGCTGACGAGGCGGATGTGCCGTTTGATCTCGCGGATTGTGCGGCGACTTGGCCTGCGTAAGCGGGTGGTTCGGAGGCCCGGCTGATGGGCAGCGAGCAGGTCAGTGTAATCATTCCGACGTATAACCGGGCGGATATGGTGCCCCGCGCCGTCGAAAGCGTGCTCAAGCAAAGCCGCCGGCCCGGTGAGGTGATCGTTGTCGATGACGGTTCGCGGGACGCGACGATGGAGGCCCTCGAGCGGTTCGGGGCGGATATTATTTATGTGAAAAAGCCAAACGGGGGCGTGTCGTCGGCGCGGAACTTCGGGATTGCCCGGGCAAAGGGCGATTGGATTGCATTCCTGGATTCAGACGACGAATGGATGCCGGGCAAGCTCGAACGCCAGCTTGCGGTGATCCGCCGGCACCCGGAACTGGTGTGGGTCAGCGGTAATTTTGAGAGCTGTTTGTGTGCTACCGGCAGACGCGGACTTCGGATGCAGGAGGCGAAACTGGCCCGGCATGTGAAGGATGGGGTGATCGAGGATGTGTTTGCCGCGTGGGCCGATGAGGTGGTGACCTGGACGGGGACCATGCTGGTGAAGAAGCAAGCTCTCGAAAAGGCCGGGGGGTTTGATGAGCAGATGAACCGGGCGGAGGACCTCGATCTGTGGATTCGGATAGCCCTGGATAATCCGCGGGTGGGTTTTGTTACCGAGCCTTTGGGGGTGTATCACCTGCATGCGGAGGAGAGTTTGATCCTGGCGGTTGGCAGCGAAACGGCATTTTGTGACTTTATTGTGCAAAATATTGACCGGGCCCGGCAGGCGGGTGTTGGGCAGGGTTTTTTACAATACGCCAATCTGCTGGTTCGCCGGCGGATACGGCAGTTGTATTTTGTCCACGGTGCGAAAGAGCGAATTAAGGAAATTTTGGAGCGGGTGGGCTTTTTACTTTCCTCGAAGTATCGTCTCATGACGAAAATGCTGATTTTCTGGCCGAGGGGTACGCGCCTGGGCGTTCACTTGATTAGTAAGGTCGTAAGGACATTGCGATTACGAAAACAGGTGGTTCGGTCACCAGGTAAGTGACAGGGTTTATTTTCCGGCCAGGTTTGTGTAAAGGGCGTTTATTTTTTTAAGGAAGTTTTGGAGTGAATATTGCCCGGCTGTTTTGCGGGCATTTTCGATAAGTTTCGTTTTCAGATCAGGATCGTTGAGGAGGTTTTCAATTGCGCGGGCATGTTCTTCTGGAGTATTTGTGGAATTAATGAGTGCGTTTTCTTCATGTTTTGTCACATCGGATATTCCATCTGCGCCGGAAGTGACAAGGGGGATGCCCATGGCCAGCCATTCTACTGTAGAAACAGGGAATGCATCCTGTCGCGACGGCATAAGGCCGATATCACAGGCGGCAAGAAAAGCGGGTACATCATCGATATGGCCGAGATAATGGGTTTGATTTGAGAGTTTGAGAGTTTTAGCTTTTTCTTTAAGAATTTCCATCATTGGTCCCGTTCCTGCAAAAGCAAGATGGGAAGGAATATTTTTTTTTCGAAGTTGGTTGAGTGTTTCAAGGGCAATATCAGAACCCTTAATCTTACTAAGACGACCCAAAAAGCCTATAAGAGTTACTTTTTTTGGAAGTCCAAGTTCTTGGCGACATGTGTGCTTATTGTATTTTTCAGGGATGAATCGTTCAAGATCGACCGCATTAGGAATGAGGGTAATTTTATCTTTAGAGATGTGAATTTTTTCATAAAGATAATTTTCGATTGGTGTCGAAACTGCAATCGTATGGTCGATTCTTTTTTTTAAGCAATGGATAAAAAGGCGATATAGTGAAAAATCCAGTCCCTTGTGAAAAATAGGGCCATGTTCGTGGGCGATGAGTTTTGTATTTGTCTTGTTTTTAATAAGCATTCCGGCGATTATGGATTTGTGCAGGTGGGCGTGAATGATGTCCACCTTTTGGTCCCGGCCGATTTCCGATAGCTTTTTCAGCTTGCCGGGGTGATATGGGGGCAGATTGTGCGTTATGATCTCAGCATTCGGGGCCAGGGGCATCTGTCCGCAGCGGAGGGGAAAGATGATATGCCGCACGTCCGGGGCGGGATTTTCCGTGATCTGTTTGACTACGACCTGTGCACCCCCAAGCTCTAGATTATTGATAATGTGCAGTACTGTCAGCGGCATTTATCGTTTTCCTGTGATTTTGCGAAAGAGGGTTTTGTACTGTTCGATTACGGAGGCGATGTCATAGTTCTGTTTGGCCCAGTTTTGGGCATTTTGCCCGATTTCAACAAAGCGATTCCCTTCAAGCAGGAAGGAAAGACCCTGCTTTAGCTTTCCAAAATCATTTTTACAGGCGATTCCAAGGCTCTCTTTGGTCAGGACGTCATCGGGGTTAACGGTCAGCGAGAGGATCGGCGCAGCCGCAAGGGCGGCCTGGATAAAGGTATTGGGAAAGCCCTCGGACCGGCTTGTATTTACGAATACTTTTGCCTGGGTAAAAAACGTGCGGGTTTTATGAAAGGGAACCTGCCCGAGGAAGGTAAGATTTGGGATTTTATCAGCGGCTTCTTTCAGGGCCGGGTAGTTTTTGTCATCCGTGGCCTGCGGGCAGATCATGGTAAAGCTTTCTGTTGGAAAGGCTTTGGCCAGTTCAAAAAATACCCGGGGCTGCTTAAAATCCGCCGAACGTGCGACCCAGAGAATGGTATTCTTGTTCTCAGGATCGGCCGGGCTGATCCGGTGAGCGTTGGGGATGACAATCGAGTCAACCTTTGCAGTATCGAGCAGATTTTTCTGATCGGTTACATTCTGGGTAATTACCGCGGAGGCCCGCCGCAGGGCCCGGGTAAACAACGGGCCAAGGAGTTTGTGTGTTTTTATCCACGTGCCATCACACTCATCCGAATGGGCACTGCGGTAAATAAAATGTTTGTTCTTCTTTTTGCAGAACCAATTAATCAGGGGCACGCCCGGGGAGGCGGTTTTGGTGATGTAGATATCGGCCTCTGCTTTGTCCAGAGCTTTAAGCAATTTTGGGAAAGCAATAACTTTGGGAGTGGTTGGTTTAAAACTTTTCAGGATGCGGATATTCATCCGAGTTTCGTTTGGATCCTGGCCGTAGTCGGCAACGATGAAGTGGACATCAAAGGCATCGTCCCTGGCCAGCTCCGTCGCGATATAGAAAAGATCGACCTCGGCGCCCCCAAAAACGCTGTTTACATCCGGGTTAAACAGGGGGTATGCCTTGGGCATGACAAAGCAGACCTTGATTTTTTGATTCTCTGACATACATATTAAGATACGTGTTTTCCGGCTTTTGGGCAATAAAAAAAAGCGGCGGGCCTTACAGCCAGCCGCTTTAGGGATTGATATTCAGGCTGCTTAGCTTTTTTTTCTAAGCATCAATGCTCCCAGGCCCAACAGGGAAAGTGTAACCGGTTCCGGTACGGGTGTGATCTTTGTTATAATTGTTTCATTGGTTGTATCATTCCATTCCATTGCATACATGGCTCCATCTGGACCAAGGTGCATCATAGTCCATGATTCTTCAAAAAGTGCAATTGGTTCAACGTCATTGATGCCGTTTACTTTCCAGAGTTTCCACCACTCACCATCATAAGCACCAGAGAAAAACATCGTGCCGTTGAAAAGCCCATCTGACTGGTCAATCATCAAACCACAGGCGGCATCAATTTGATGCCATTGAACCTGAGAACCGTCCGGATTCACCTGGAAAAGGCCCTGGTATGCATCCTCATGGTAATGAGCGGTAAGGAACATTTTTCCATCATATTTTGTGCCTTCGTCAAATTTTATTGAATGCATAGACTCGGAATGGCCATACCAATAACTGTTTAATACACTTTCCGTGCTTCCTGCAGGAGAAATAGCCTGAATCCTATCATCAATTCCACCTGTTGCATACATGAGGTTGCCGTAATTCCCTGTAGGATCAATAGCAAGACGACTGGGATCATTAATATTTGATGTAAAAGTTGATACATTGCCATTTAGATCAACTTGAGTTATTTCACCACCACTTGGTGTGTCCGGGTCACCAACATAAAAATAATTACCATATGCTCCACCTGAGGAGTATTTGATGTTAAATGGGCTTGATACACTTGATGTGAAGACTGTGTCATTCTTTGCCCCATCTATTTTTACGATGTAACCGTCATGAGCATGGCGCGATCTAAAGTGTGTAGCATAAATCTCTCCATTGGGACCAAAGCAGAAGTCATAGCTTCTCCCGTAAACCGCAGTGCTGTAGGTGGTATAAACCTCAGATTGATAATCAGGACTGGTAATTATCAAGGCGAAGGTTTGTGTACAAAGTACAACGATTGTGAGTGTGGTCAGAATTCTTCTCATAGTTCCATCCTTTCCAATTTTTGCGCGTAATCCGCAATAGTAAAGAAATTTTCAGGAGAAACCGACAGGTGGGTTCCTCCTCCACCATTGATATACTTTTTATCGTATTTTGCCTATATTGTCAATGAAAAAATGCGGGCTATTTTTTGCGACAAATTACGATAATTGGGTAATATACGTTAAATGTGGTGCAGGAGGAGAGAAACAGCGATTTTATCGGTCCGGATTTTTGGAGCAAAGAGAGCGTTTTCCTGACCAGCGGGGCCTTTACTTTCCGGATTTCTTCGGTCGTGAACCGGTTTTTGAATTGTTCTTTTCCCAGCGAGAGGATTTCCACGGCTGGGGCGGTCTGCGTGAGCATTTTTCTGAACTTTCCCGGCGAGGTGAGGTTCAGGCTCTCGTACATCGGGTTGTATTTGCCGAGTATTTTTACCCAGATTCGTCCCGCGGCTTTGTTCAGGCACGGCAGCCACACTATCTTATAGTGCCCCTCGTAAAAGGAGTGGTAATTTGGGACCACATGGTACATCATCCCGCCGGGCTTGAGTACCCGGGCCGATTCGCTGAGCATCCGCGGCAGGTCCGAGACATGTTCGAGCACCTGGAAGCTGGCGACCAGGTCGAAGGTATCATCCGGGAAGGGAAACGTGCGGCCGTCGTAGAGCTGCAGGTCC
The DNA here is from genome assembly GCA_964454745.1 of uncultured Pirellulales bacterium. Lineage (GTDB taxonomy): Bacteria > Planctomycetota > Phycisphaerae > Sedimentisphaerales > Anaerohalosphaeraceae > CAYVUI01. The sequence continues at coordinate 14,366 of CAYVUI010000015.1, forward strand.
ATGTCGGGGAAGGCCTTGGTAGACTGGGTATGGTATACGCGGTTGACGTCGATGCCGGATGGGGCCATTTGCATTTTCCGGCAGGCGTCGCAGAACAGGCCGTTTTTAAAGCCGATTTCAAGGATTCGCTTGCCGGCGGGGTTGGGGATATTGCAGTCCGCCAGGAGCCGCTTTAGCTGGGTGTTTGCCTTGTAGACGAGATTTTCCGGGTGCTGGGCCATGGTTTACTGCTTACACTTGCGGATTACGTCGCAAAAAAGCAATTCGTACCGCTCGGCGATGGCGGGCCACAGGAACGATTGGACTCTTTGCCTCGCCTGGTTTGAGAGGTCATTTCGCAGGTCAGGGTTATTTACGAGCGTAAGGATGTGTTCACGGATCCGGTTGATATCGCCGGGCTTTGTCACCAGGGCCGCGGGGCCGGTGACCTCGGTACAACCGCCGGCGTCGGAGCTAATGATCGCCAGGCCTGCCGCCATGGCCTCAAGCAGGACGGTGGGAAAATTCTCAGCATTGGAGGTAAAGGCGAAAATCGAGGAGGTCTCGAACAATTCGATGAACCGTGGGTCGCTTTTGTCCAGCCAGCCGGTAAACTCCACGGGAACCTTTGAATCGCGGGCGATTTGCTCCAGCTCACCGCGGTGCGGGCCGTCGCCGATGACCGTCGCGGTCCAGGGGATGTCAAGATCATGGATGGCGGCAAGAACGTGCTGAAAGCCCTTTCGCGGCAGCAGGCGGGAACACATCAGGATGCGGTTTTGCTTGTGATCCGCGGGGGCAAGGGCAATTTCGATACCGTTGGGGATCACCTCAACATTTGCGCCGGGCAGGTGCGAGACGATCAGGTTTTTGAGCGACTCGCTCGGGGAGATCAGCCCCTGGTTGTGGCGAGCGAGGAATTTCCATGCCGGGGTAATCAGCTTGTGGATGGCGGTAAAGCGGTCGGGATTGTAGCCGGGTACATCCGATCCGTGGCAGGTGACCACCAGCGGAACCTTGCGGATTTTGCCGACCAGCCATGCCGCGGGTGCGGTGGGGATGATAAAATGAGCATGGATGATATCGCAGGGCTTTTGCGCGGTCAGGGCGAGGGCTTTTTGGACCGCACTGGGCAGGTACGTTGCCATTTCGTGGGTATGGCAGATGTCCGGGCGTTTGCGAATGGCTGGAACGCGGTGGACCTTAAAGCCATGCATGGTCTCGCCGCGGGGCAGGTCTTTGTAGGCCATGGTGATGACATCAATATTATGCCCGCGGGCCGCGAGGTGTTTGCAGAGCTGGAGGCTCATCGGGGCCGCGCCGCCGCCGACGGGCGGGAATTCGTAGTTCATGGTCAGGATGTTCAGGTTCTTGTCGCCGGGGCAGGTCATTGGCTGATTCCGTTGGATTTGCGGCGGAAAACCTGGATCTGGCTGCCGAAACGGGAGTTGGAAACGGGCGTATAATTTTGCATGACGTAGTCGCGAAGAGGTTTCATGGAGTCAAACCGCTGGGCCTCTTCTTCGCTGATGTTTTGGATAAGGTATTCTTTGTATTTCTGCTCGAAGACCCTGACGATGGGCGGCTGGTTGGGCAGGAAAACTGTTGGTGGATTTTTGCCCTGCGGATTGGGGATTTGCGGCCACAGGACCAGCGGCGGTACCGTCCATGGGAAATGGTTCTTGCGGGTATCGACGATGAATTTGGGCGGCTGTTTTTCGAAGGATGTCACGATCTGGCTGACGTGGCCGGCGAGTACCTGCGGGGAGTAAACATGCATCTCGCTGATAAAGGCCCTTGGTACGCTGCTGAACCGCTGGGAGTGTGTGTAAATCCCGGGAATCCAGCCCCAGACGTAAATGGTGTCGTCCTGAGTGGAGTTGAGTTGTATGTGCTGTGCTGCGTACTGCCAGGGATAGAGCAGGTTTTTCTGCTTGATGAGTTTGATTTCTTCGAGCTTCTGAGCGTATCCGCGCTGGCGATCCGGCTGGCCGTAGCGGTCTTTGTATTCTTGTCCGGAGTGGGGGCTCGTGCTGATGCCGATGAAGATGGGCGTGACCAGGAATACGGCCGCGATGATTGCGACCAGGCCCGCGGCCAGCATCGGCAGTTTGTTATTGCTGTTTTTGAGCTTCTGTGTGTACAGGTGAATCGCGTAGGCTGCGAGAAATGCCGCCGAACCGCACAAGGGGATGTAGTATTGTTCATACGAGCGTGGGCTGATCCAGACGAACGCGGTATCGAGCAGCCACCAGATAATCAAAAAAAGCGGGAAGCGGTCTGCAAGAGTGGATTTTTCCATGGTTTTGGGTTTGAGGAAATAGATACGCCGCCATACGAAGCAGACGAGTGAAGCCGTGGCCAGCAGAATCGGCAGTGAGAGCACTTTGTAATACCGCATGACGATGGGGAACTGATCCTTGAGGCCGAAAAGTTCCCGGCTCGATGAGATGTAATCGGTCAGTGTAAGCATCGGCAGGGTGTGGATTGCGGAAGCAATCAGGGGGGTATTTGTTGACGATTCGATGTATGAAAACAGGATGCGGAAATAGGATGAATAGGGCAGGGGGATATCCACACCGGAAATCAATATCCATGCGGCAATCGGGGCGATGGCCAGGACCGCACCGCCGGCAACGAGGCCGATATCCCTGAGGCCGTTTTTCAAGTCGGTCCATTTGGACAGTATGGAGGTCAATAACAATACTGCCGCGGCAAAGGGGGCACTGATGCCGGTCTGTTTAAAAAGTGGAGCCCACGCGAGGAAAAAGCCGGCTAGAAGGGCAAGGATGAATTTCTGTTTCTTGAGATAGAGGACCAGAAACGCCGCGCCGATGATCATGACGGCGGTCATATATTGTTCTTTTACGTTTCCGTACTTGGCGATGACCGGTGCGCAGAGATATATTGCTGCCAGTGCGGTCGAGACCGTTGCAGCGAACCGGCCATATACTGCGCGAACGGCGATGAACATCGTTATCAGGGCCAGTAATTGCAGCAGCATCTGTATGACCTGGGGGCCGACATCGGAGTATCCGAAAAGCTTGACACCGAGCATGTTCACCAGCAGCGTTCCGATCCGGGCGCTGGTGACTTCCTCTGTTCCGATTTCTGCACCGTCGAGGATGTGCGCTGCGGAATACACATAGGCGGCACTGTCAAACGGCCCGGGGGTGTTGAATTCGATGTATTTGCCGTAGCAAAACGGGATGCCCGCGAGAAGCAGGGTCAAAATGATTGCGAAAATATCCGCTTTGGTGAGTTTGATCTTTTGAGTCCATTTTTGGGGGGCGGTCGCATCCATACGTTTTCCATTTTATGAAGTTTGCGGCGGTTGATCTCGATTGAGTTCGGCTTTGGATTCGTAAATTTTGTCAATGACGTAGATCGCCCGGCCCTGCGATTCGTGATACGTGCGAACCATCAGCTCCGCGAGCAGACCCATCAGGATGAACTGGATGGTCGTAGTAATCAAAAGGGCCGTCAGGACGAGCAGTGGATTTCGGTTCATCGGCAGGTGAGCCGAGGAGATAAACTTTTGATAGAGTACGACCAGTCCGCAGAGAAAAGAGCCAAAGGCGGACAGTACGCCAAGGCCGCCAAACACGTAGATCGGCTTCGTGGAAAAGGACATCAGGAATTTGATCGTAATCAAATCCAGCAGAACCTTGAAGGTCCTGGAGAGTCCGTACTTGGCCTGACCGTGTTTGCGGGGCCTGTGGTTTACGACGATCTCGGAGACTTTTTCGCCCGACCACTGGGCCAGGGCGGGGATAAACCTATGCATTTCGCCGTAAAGGCGAATCTGCTTGATCGACTGGGCCTTGTAGGCCTTGAGCGTACAGCCGAAGTCATGAAGTTTTACGCCGGTAATCCAGGCAATCAGGCCGTTGGCAAGTTTTGAGGGAATCGTTCGCGAGGAGTCGTCTTTTCGGTCTTTTCGCCAGCCGCTGACGATATCATATCCTTTTTCCAGCTCTGCAAGCAGCCTGGGTATGTCCGCGGGGTCGTTCTGGCCGTCGGCATCGATGGGAATGATGACATTGCCGCTGGCATTTTCAAAGCCGGCGGACATGGCTGCGGTCTGGCCGAAGTTCTTGCGGAATTTAATCACCCGAACCGCAGGGTCCCTGCGGGAAATATCCAGCATGACCTCAAGGCTCTTGTCCGTGGAACCATCGTCGACGAAAATGATCTCGTAAGGGTATTTTTCTCTGATCGCAGCCGTAATTTCTTCGTACAGGCCCTCTATGGAGTCCTCTTCATTCAGGACAGGAATGATAATTGACAATTCTATTGGTGCGTTCGTGGTCATAAAGCTATCCGTTTGTGGGCATTTAAGCCCGAATTTTAATGCTGCTGGCTGTTTGTGTAAAGCGAAAGTCCTTTTTTTTGCCTTTTGAGTTGGAACTTTGGAAAGGCTTCCTTGTCAAAAGGAAAAAAGTTCTCTATTGCGAAAACTTTTTTTAAACGATATAGTACTATGGCCGTATTGATTATGGCTTTATACGCTGGATTAAACGTATCTTGTCCTGAATAAGAGATTTATCGGTATGAAACACTAATGATTTGAGGATTTTATGATGAAGAATATGCGACTTTTGTTCTCTTTTTTGCTTATTTCTGTATTTATAGTTATGTCGGGCTGCTCTGAGCAACAGGCCAATGCCGGTTCTATGGAGACCTCCAATTCTCGATCCACTTTGTCGGAATCAAGTGATTCGGAGGTTGTCCTGACCAAAGATGAGGATCAGGAAAAGATAAAGCGGGCCCGTGAGGTCCAAAATGCCGTTGAGAGCGTCAAAAATGACGATTCTCCGACCGAGGAGGTTAAAAGCGGTGAAGGACCTAAGCTTGTTGTTCCCGAGCAGATTCATGATTACGGCAAGGTCGGTCCGAGGAGTCGCACCCAGGGCAAGTTTTTATTTAAAAATGAAGGTAAATCGACTCTGAAAATCTCACGGATTCAGTCCACCTGTGGATGTACGGTGCCTCAGCTTAAGAAAAAGGAATACGCTCCCGGCGAGGAAGGGCAGATCGATGTGACTTTCAGTGCTGGCGTACGGGAAGGGGTAACGACAAAAAATCTCTTTATTCACAGCAATGATCCTGAAAATCCGCGTTTTCGGCTTCAAATCAAGGCTGAAGTTGTCCTTTCGGTGGATTATTCACCCAAAACGCTCAATCTTTCACTTCTGGAAGATAATGCCGGGCTGGATGTGATTGAGATCAAGAGCAAGGATGACCGTGAGTTCTCGATAACAAACATCCAGGATGTCCGCGATGCGATTACGATTCCCTTCAACCCGGAAACGAAATCGACGATGTTCCGTCTTCATCCCCAGGCCAACATGGAAAAGCTTAAAAAGACCCCTAACGGGACGCTTCAGATCAAGCTAAGTCACCCGGAAACCAAGGAAGTTTCGATTTCATACTTTGCTCCTTCTGTTTTCCAGGTCACGCCGCCGCGGATTATTCTGCGTGAGGCCAAGCCCGGTGAGACAATTGTTCGCGATGTTTCGATCCTGAGCAATTACGGTGAAAAGTTTGAAATCGCGGATATTGAGGTTGAAAACGGCTCTATGGAAGTCATTGAACAGCAAATGATTGATGATGGAAAGGTCGCGAAGCTTAAAGTGGCTGTTACGCCTCCCCAGCCGGAGGGCAATTCCCGCTACTTTACCGACACCATGCGGATTCACCTGGATTCCGGTTTCGAGCTGGAGGTGCGTTCGAGCGGTTGGTTTAAACTGTAAAATTCGATTATGATTTTACTGAAAACATGAGAAAAGGTCCGTATAAACGGGCCTTTTTTGTTATGATAGCAACAAGCCAATGTGGAACTTTTTGGTTGGCTGGTTGTCAGTTTACATAGAGATCGGTTCTTGTTTTCGGGTATTATATTGCAGAAAATGAGTTTTTCTGGTCGAAGAAGTGTGGAATGACTATAAGGTGATTTTGATTGGTTAAACTGCTGAAAATAACGAGCCTGGTGGTCGTGATTGTTGCCGTTGCAACGATCGCTACAGTCGGTGTATATACCTTCCGGGGTGAAACACGGGCCGATGAGCTGTTGTCCCGGCCGGATATCATCGAGCAGTACCGGGAGAAGGTGACGGCTGAGACTTCCGGTCCGCCCAAGGAATCGCCGCTGGTCGCCCAGGCAAAGATGTTTTCATTCCGGATCGATCCGCCGCCGGCTCCGGAGCCGGTTGCTAAAGAGCGGGACGATTCCGGTCGTCCTAATATAACGCCGGATCTCGGGGATATTCGCCCCAAAACCGTCCAGGCGGTCAAATTCAGTCTCGTGGCGACATGTAAATACGAAGCACACCCTGAAAAGAGCCTTGCGCTGCTGAATTTTCCCGGGGAAGGGCAGAAATGGGTTCGCCAGGGCGAGGAGGTCGGCCGGGCAGTGATCGAGGAAATTCGGGACGGCAGCGTCATTTATGTGACCGACCAAGTCCGCCAGGAAGTAATGATGCCTACGCCGAGCACCCAAATGCCCAGCACGCTGCTGGCCGGGGGCGCTGAGGCCCAGATGAAGCAGGCCACGGAAATGATTCAGCAGATGATCGGCGGCAATGTGCGGGACCTGAGCTTCGATGAAGCTGAAGATGAGGATGAGGACGAAGATGAGGTTGGTGTTGTGCCCCAGCCGCGGACGACACAAAAGACGCAAACTTCTCCGGACGGGCTGCCCACAACCGGCGAGCGGTCGCGATATGCGAATTTCCGCCGAAAAGAGCCCGCGTCAAATCCCGGGAAAAAGCCCGCTCCGTCGCCGGTGGACGTGACTCCCGAGGAAAATGTTAAAATGATCGATGATTCGATCAGCCAGGTTCGCGAACTTATTAATAAATCCAAGGATGCGGAATCCCCGGAGGAGCAGCAGGGGGCGGCGATGCTTACCGCGGTTTTACAGATGCTCGAAGAGACCAAACAGGAAGCGCAAAAGGAAGTTCCGGAGCAGCAGGAAAGCAAAAAAGAGGGTGAATGAGCAGGGATGCAGCCAAAAAACCTCTTTTTTTTCGTGCAAAGGAACTTTTCTCGCCTATCATTGTCTTACTTTTAGGCCCGATACGGTCTTTTAGTGTCGGAGAATGCCTGAAAAAATCGACATCATTACCCGAAATATCCGATAATAATGTTATCAGAGCCTTTATAAATTGAATTTTTAAGATTTGCCAGTAACGATGGAGTCAGAAATGATACACAATTTTGTCAGGAATCGGCGGGGGCCGGCGATATGTTTGCTATTGGCTTGTATGGCCGCGTTATGCGTGGTCTTTAGCGGCGGCTCGGCTGATGGTGCGGACGATGTGCTTCGCAATAGGGTATTTCGCCTGCGAAACACGGCTGCCGAGGATGTAAAGAAGATTCTTGTCGAGCTTGGGATAGGTTCGGATATCAATATTCTGCCCCAGAACAGCCTGATCGTTACGGCAAGCGAAAATGAGGTGCTCGGCCAGGCGATGCGGATTGCTGAGCTGGCGGATCAGCGCAAGGATTACCAGGTTCGTACGCTGATCGAGGATGTCGAGCGGCAATATCTGCCGAGCGTTCTTGAGCAGAATTCGGAATTAAAGGATTATGAGATCGGAAATCTGAGCAGTCCGCCGGTCAGCACTGAGAAAGTGAATGTCATGGTGCTGGTTGCGGGCGGAGACCTGGTGGCGGTTGCCCCTTCGGGGATGGTAGACCCCATCGCGCTGCGTACGATCAAGCTGTATTCGCAGAACAAGGCTGAGGCCAGTGAGCCCGTCCAGCAGTTTCCTCCCAAGCCTAAAGAGGTAAAAACACAGCCCGATGAAGTGGAGGTGACCGTTACGCTGGGCGATAAAAAGCCCCAGGCTGATGAAAAAGCAGAGTCGGCACCGGAAGCCGCGGCGGAATCTTCGGAAGATGCACTGCTGGACGCATTAAAACAGGCGGAAAAATTCCTGGAACAAGCATCTGCACAGTCTCCCGACCTGGTGGAGGAAATGAAGAGCGAGCCGAAGAAGGAGGATTCGGACGCGATTGAAAATATCGAAAAGATGCTTGGCAGCCTCAGTGAACAGGCCCAACAGGAGGGCTCCAGCGAGAAGCCTGCCAGCGGCGACGAGGAGGCAATGAGCTCGGATGAGCTGGCGGATTTGCTGATGAACATGCAGGGCGAAGGCAAAGAAGCCGAAGCTAAGCCCGCAAAAAGTGAAGATGTGAGCGAGATGAGCCCGGCCGAGATGCTGAAGTCTCTGACCGAGGACATGGCAAAGACCGGCGGGCAGGAGACGGCCGATCAGCCCGCGCAGCCGGCGGGTGAGACAAAAACGGCAAAGGAATACAACAACCCGTTTGAGGGCGATTACGATATTGACAACCCTGAAACAGAGCTTGAGCTTACGATCACACTGCCCGAGCGGGTGGAGCTGACTTCCCTGATCGAGCTGGTCGGCAAGCAGCTTGGGCTTAACTATGTATACGATGAAACGCAGGTCCGCGGGAATGTGACGCTCAAGGTGCATGACGGCAAGATCAAGGTTCGTGATATGTATGCCCTGCTTGAATCGGTGCTGAAGTTTCGCGGCTTTGCGATGTCGCGGCGCGGCAACCTGGTGATTATCGTACCGGCGGCGCAGATTCAGGATTATGACCCGAAGATCCAGGAGGATATCGAGAATATCGAGCCGGGTAACGTCGTGGTGACGACGACGTTTGCACTGGATCATATCGGCACGGCCAGCGCGATCAACCTGCTGACGAATATGAAGCTGGGGCTCAACGTGACCCCGATTGCGGAGACGAATACGCTGATTGTGACCGGGTATGCGTACCGTATGCCGCGTATCCGCAAGATTCTGGACCTGGTGGATGTTCCCGGAGAGCAAAAGGTGTTCCGCCATCGTCAGCTTCGTTATACGATTGCCAGTAACCTGGCACCGCGTATCCAGGAACTGGCCAGCCAGCTCGAGGATGTGACGGTTACGATTGATAAACCGACCAGCGCCCCGGCATCGCCGGCACGGACTACCGTGGTTCGCAGGCCGACGACCCGAACGCCGACACCTACCCCGGCGACACCGGCTCAACAGCCCCAGCAGGATGCGGTGTTCCTGAATACGGATGACCGGACCAACCGGATCTTTATGATCGGGCTTGAATCGCAGGTGGAGATCGTCGAGGGCCTGATCGATGCACTGGACGTGCAGAAACAGGATTTGCGTTCGATTCAGCAGTACCAGATTCAGTTTGTCGGCGCGGAGGAAGTTCGCCAGAAGCTCGTTGAGCTGGAGATTATCAGTTCGGACAGTGTCCGGGCCAGCAGCCGAAGCAGTACCTCTCGGACGACGACTTCCCGAACGACGACCTCACGCACGCCGCAGCCCCAACCAGCGGCGATAAATACCGAGCAGGCGGCGGAGAATATTATCGAGGGTGAGCCGCAGGTGGTGGTTCTCGAATCGACCAATTCGCTGCTGGTCAATGCCACGCCCGAGCAGCATACGCAGATCGCGATGATTATTACGTATGTGGACTCGCAGTTGGAAGAACAGGCGAACCCGTATGTTGTGTATTCGCTGGAGAACCAGGACCCTGAAGACCTGGCTGAGGTGCTGCAAAAGGTCGTAGAGGCCCAGCTTGAGCAAAAGCAGCAAAGCGACCCGCAGGGCAAGATTCAGTCGGTTTCCAAGATGGATAACGAAGAGCGGATTACAATTGTGCCGGATAAGGGTACGTTCTCGATTATTGTCTATGCGGCCAAAAAGTACCAGGAGCAGATCGGCAAGCTGATCGAGATTCTTGATAAACGGCGTCCGCAGGTGCTGATCGATGTGGCACTGGTGGAGATTTCGCGGAACGATCAGTTTGAGTATGATTTGAACGTTATTGCGAATGCAAGAGATTTTGTTGGTGATAATGTTGCTGTTAGGCCTGCATTTCAAGATTCGAATTCGGTTGGGGTTGATTTTCTTGAAGGCGGTTGGAATGTTTTAGGAGGGGGTGCGTTCCAGGGCTTTTATGGCGCAAAACACATTCAAACACTTTTCACGATGATGGACAGTAAGGGATACGGGCGGGTTTTGGCCCAGCCGAAACTGCTGGCCAATGATAATGAAACCGGTACGATCAAAACGGTGACTTCAACTTATCGTTCTGAATCTACAGTTGCAGTTGACCAAAACGGCAATCCAGTGGAGTCTAGAGAATTCTCACAGTTTGATGCGACGATTCAATTGGAGATTACGCCTACGATCAGTGAAGGTGACCTGCTTCGTCTTGAGATTACACTGACGCGTGAAGATTTTGGCGATACCCCTATCGAAGGTGCTCCCCCGAACAAGGCCGCGACGGATGTAACGACGATTGTGACGGTGCCGGATAGCAAGACGATTATCCTTGGCGGGTTGACCAAGCTCAACCAGAGCAAGGGCGGCAGCAAGGTTCCGCTGTTGGGTGATTTGCCGTTGGTCGGTGCTCTGTTTCGGACTGCAAACAATAAAGATGATGCCAACCATCTTTATATTTTTGTCAAGTCGCATATTGTCCGTCCGGATGATGTGACCTTTGGAATGGAACGCTTAAAACAAATTTCTGACGGGTACCGCCATCAGTTTGAAGAGCAGGAAAAGAAATTCCAGTTTTATGAACAATTTCCGGATTCTAAGCCGGAGCCATTGGAGCCGGTACGGGTGCTGGAAGATATTGCAGAGTAAGTAAGGTAAATCGCGAAATATATGAGAGAATTGCTGATACAAACCGCGGACCGGACCAAGGTGGTCGACGCCGAGGCGCTTCGGGCGTACCTCGATGAAAACACCAACGGCCGGCGTGTGGACGAGGTGCTGCTTTCGTCGCCGAATTTCCGCGAGGATATGATCCTTCGCCTCTTCGCCGAGGCACTGGGGATGCCGTATATCGAGGAATTGTCCACCGAGACGGTGCCGCGTGAGTTCGTCGAGAAGGTTCCGGCCTCCTATGCGCAGCATCATTCGCTGATCGGCTACCGCAAAGGAGAGGGCGAGCCGATTACCGTGGTTGTGTGCCGCCCGCTCAATACCGCGGCGGTGGACAACGTCAGCAAGATGCTCAATGAGCCGGTAGACTGCGCACTGGCGTCACGGACGAATATTACCGCAGCGATTGACGATGCGTATCAACAGAAGGATACAGTGATCGAGGAAGTCGCCGAGGAGCTCGAGGAACAGAACCTCGACCAGTTGGTCGATGAGGTTGCCTCTTCGGATGACCTGCTCGATGTGGTCAACCGCCCGCCGGTAATCCGGCTGGTGAACGATGTACTGTTTCGCGCATTGCAGCTTCGGGCCAGTGATATTCATATTCACCCGTTTGAGACGAAAATCCAGGTTCGCTACCGGATTGACGGCATTTTATACGATACCCTTTCCTTGCACCGTAATACGCTTTCGCTGATTATTTCGCGTATCAAGGTGATGGCGGGGATGGATATTGCCGAGCGGCGGATGCCCCAGGACGGGCGATGTTCGGTTCGGCTGGGCCAGCGGGAGATCGACCTGCGTGTCAGCACGGTGCCCACGAGCTTTGGCGAGCGGGCGGTGCTGCGTATTCTCGACAAGAGTTCGGGAATTTTTTCACTGGATATGCTCGGGCTCTGGGAGGATGACCTCAAGCTGTTTAACAGTATGATTAACCGTTCGCACGGCGTGTTTTTCGTGACCGGGCCGACCGGTTCGGGTAAGAGTACGACACTGTACGCGGCGCTGAACCAGATCGATTCGGTGCAGAAGAATATCATGACGGTGGAAGACCCGATCGAGTACCAGCTTTCGGGGATCAGCCAGATGCAGGTGGCGTCGAAAAAGGGGGTGACGTTTGTCAATGCCCTGCGGCATATTCTCCGCCAGGATCCGGATGTGATTATGGTCGGTGAAACGCGCGACCAGGAGACGGCGAGCATGTGTATCCAGTCTTCGCTGACCGGGCACCTTGTGTTCTCGACGCTGCACACCAACGACGCGGCGGGCACGGTATCGCGTCTGCTCGATTTCGGCGTAGAGCCGTACCTGGTCAGTTCGTCGCTGATCGGGGTGATGGCCCAGCGGCTGGTGCGGCGGACCTGTGATAACTGCAAAAAGGAATATGTGCCCAGTGAAGATGAACTGCGTGAGCTTAGCCTCGAGCAGGTGCCGGATAAATTTTATGAAGGGGCCGGCTGCGAGAAGTGTTTTAATACCGGCTACCGCGGCCGCGTGGGGATTTTTGAGCTGATGATGATTACCGAGGATATCCGCGAGATGGTGTATCGGCGTGAGACGGCCGGTGCGATCAAGAAGGTTGCGATTGCCTCCGGGATGAAAACGCTGCGTATGGACGGGGCGCGGAAGGCGGGGCGCGGACTGACGACGATTGCGGAAATCTTCCGGGTTACGCAGAGCGATGTGTAAATTGAATCGAATTTTGCTGAGGGAATTATGCCTCGTTACGCTTATACAGCTTTGGATGCATCACGCAAACGCACGCGGGGTACGCTGACGGCTGAGAGCCAGTATGCGGCACGCAAGCACCTGCGGACCCGCGGCCTGCACCCGACGAACCTCAAGGAAGTAACCAACGAGGGCGGCGGTTCGCTGTTTTCGTTCGGGCGTTCGGGTCGGGGGGAGATCACCGGTTTTACGCGTGAGCTGGCGACAATGCTAAACGCCGGGATCAAGCTGACCGATGCACTGTCGGTGCTGACCCAGCAGGTCAATTCCATCCAGCTTCGCAACGCGCTGGGGGACATCCGCGACCGCGTGGTGACGGGCGAGTCGCTGGCCGATTCGATGGCGGAGTATCCGCATTATTTCAATATTGTGTACATCAGTATGGTCCGTGTGGGGGAATTGACCGGGACGCTGCATAGTTCGCTTTCGACGATGGCGTCGTTTCGGGAGAAGCGGGCCAAGGTCGAGTCGAAAATGAAAACGGCGATGATCTACCCGGTGGTGCTGCTGACGATTGCGTCCGGTGTGGTTCTGTTTTTGACATACTGGCTGATCCCGAAAGTGGCCAAGCAGATTGAGGATTCCGGCCAGGAACTGCCGGGGCTGACCAAAGCGATTATGAAGTTTACCGAGACGACGCTGAGCTGGTGGGGGGTGCTGATGCTGGCGGTGCTGATTGGTATTCTCTGGGCGGCGGGCGTGTTTTTCTCCACGCCCAAGGGTGCGTATATGAAGGATATGTTCTTTCTTAAGCTCCCGGTGTTCGGTTCGATTCTTCGTCAGCGGATTGTCGCGCGGTTTGCCTCGACGCTTTCGACCCTGATGGGCGCGGGGATGAGTGTGGCCGATTCGCTGCGGGTGGTGGCGGAGGTAACGGGTAATACGATCATGAACCGGGCGGTCTTGCAGGCACGGGACCGGATCCTTTCGGGGGCGGATATCGCGACGCCGCTGCGGGAGAGCGGGGTGATTGATCCCTCGATCGCGCACATGGTGGCGGTGGGGGAAAAAAGCGGCGAGCTGGAAATGATGCTGCGGACGATCAGTGAGAGCCTTGAGTCGTCCTCGGATGTGGTCGTCGAGCGGCTGATGGCAGTGGTCGAGCCGTTGATTATTGTCGCGCTGGCCGGGATTATCGCGACGATTGCCCTGGCTGCCTTTTTGCCGCTGTTTCGGCTCTCGATGGGTATTTAAGGAAATAGAACAAAAGAATTACGATAAGAGAATAATTGGGTATATGAATTGAAGAAGGAGAAATCAATGAATTATAAGAGACGCAATACGAAGAAGAAGGCGTTTAGCCTGGTGGAAGTGATGGCGGTTGTCATTATTCTTGGGCTGCTGGCCGGTGTGGCACTGGTGAATTTTGCCGGGCAGGTTGAGAAGGCTAAAAAGAAGTCGACCGAGGCAAACTTAAAGGCCCTGCACAACGCGGTGCTGCAGTTTAAGATGGATACCGGGGAGTACCCCACCGAAGAGGACGGCCTGTGGGCGCTGGTCGAAGAGCCGATGGATGTGACCGGCTGGCAGCAGGGCGGCTACCTTGAGACCACGGAAGTGCCTCTGGATGCCTGGAAGAACGAGTTCATCTATATCCTCGGCCCCGAGAGCGGCAAGCCGTTTGTGATTATCAGCTACGGTGCGGACGGCGAGCCCGAGGGTGAGGACCTGGACGCGGACCTGTACAGTACCGATATTTTGTATTGATCGGATTTTGGGTGAACGGGGATGCGCAAAGGCCATGAAAAATACGGCGGGGTGACGCTGGTCGAGCTGATCATGGTCCTGATGGTGATTTCGATGATCGCCGGGGTCGCGTTTCTCAATTATATACCGATTCACAGCCGGGCGAAGTTTAAGCAGCGGGCGCAGGATATCACCGGGATGTTTGAGCTGGCGTACCGGGCCTCACGCGAGAGCGACAGCCGCTATGCGGTCATCATCGACTTTGACGAGCAGATGTATATCCTCCGGCAGTACAAATCGCTCGATTTTGAGGGCATGGACGAGCAGGAGGCGGTGCTGCAGGTTGGATACTTCGATGAAAAGTTTCAGATTGTGGATGTGATTTTCGATGATGGCGAGAGCACGCTGGACCGGTCCCGGGATGAGGATATTTTGCAGCTTCGGGCGATTTTTTACGCCGGCCGCAGCGGCTGGCAGTACGGCGGCAAGATCATACTGCTCGACCGGGACGGCAACCCGTGGTCGCTTCTGGTGGATCGATTCAGCCCGGTGGTGCGGGTGGTGCCCGGGGATATCGAGGTGCCGATGCTCGAGCCGATTCGCTCGGATGAGATGTTTTTTTAAGGTTTTGGATGTTTGGGTTTCGTAACAATTTGTTCGCTATAGTGAAACGCGGATTCACGCTGATCGAGGTGATGATGGCGGTGGCGATCCTCGGCGTGATTTTGGCCAGTGCGATGCTGGTGGCGAATCGGTCGATTGAGGCGATGATCGATGTGCGCACCCGCGGCAGGGCCTTTGAAGTGGCCCGGGAGAATATGGAACTGGTCATGGCCGGGGATTATGTCGAGCAGTTTGCGGAATTCGGCATGAGCGAAATGTACCCGGAGATCGAGTACGAGCTGATCGTCGAGCCGTTTTATGAGCCGGTTAATAACCGGATGTGGATCCAGGCCAAGAGTACGGCGGCGTACATGGACCGCGAGGGTGAGTCGCAGGATGTAACGCTGACGTGCTGGGTGACGAACCTGACCAAGAAGCAGATTACGCAGATTCTCGAGCAGATGAAGCGAGAGGAGGATTTTGCCGAGCGGATGCAAAAGCAGTTTGAGGATTATACTCCCGAGGAATTGTATGAACTGATGCAGAACTCCGTGATGGGCGGGGACATGGAGATGGCCAACTGGTACGGCAATGTGCTTTCGTGGCATTTTCCGGATTCGGCCCAGGCTGGGCAGATCACGGATGTGATCCCGGACTTTGAACCTTCGATCGATCCGCCCGAACCCCCGACCAATCCGGATGATCCGCTCGGGCCTGGAGGCGGGGATGATTCTACAGATAATGGAAATGAGCCAACCGATGAGCCTGACCCATTCTGTGATGACTGGTGCCAGCGGTCGGAGCAGCAGTTAATTAATGATTTCGGCCCGCAGATGGGCAAGATGATACAGGGTATGTGCGAGATGTTCTGTCAGTAACAGCATGTTTAGGAAACGAAAACAATCTGTTTGCGGTTTTACGCTGGTCGAGGTGATGACGGTGATGATTATTGCGTCGATCCTCGTGATTGCCGTGGTGGGTATTTACAGCCGGGTGCGGGATGCCGCGGCGTCGGTCAACCGCGAGCTCGAGTCCATTACCCGTCCGGTGCTGGTGGCCCAGCGGATCGCCGAAGACCTGGACCGCCTGGCGGCGCCTGGCGTGGATACGAGCATCGAGATTTCGAACAGTTTTGACGGCGAGTACACAATCTCACGAATGGTGATCTCGAACCGCATCCTGGACCGCGAGGATCAGCCGGTGGTTTTTGAGCGGGTGACCTGGCAGAGCGCATACGATATGAATACCGATTCACTGGTGCTGTACCGGGCGCACGGCGGGATGAATCTTGAGGATAAGCTGATCGATGCCCAGATTGAAGCACTGGCCGAAAAAGAGGTTGAATTGTTCGTGCCGGTTGTTGGAGGGCTGACGTATTTTACCTTCCAGGTGCCCAAGCAGACGACGATGGGCGCCGGGGCCGGCAATCCGGATTCCATGGTGGATGATTTTGACGTGGCCGGGCCGGGGATTACGTACCTCGACGAATGGAAAGAGGATACACTGCCCGCGGGCATTACCGTGACGATCTCATTTACCCAACCCGAGGAGGATGTATTCGGGCAGGCTTTTTTTGAAGACGATGATTTGTACCAGCGGACCATCGCGGTGGATCGGACAAGGCTGATCCCGTTTAAGTTTGTCAAGAAGGTGTATAAACTGCCGGAGATGGGTATCAAGGAAGATGACGAAGAAGAGGATGAGGACGAATTGACCGATCCCAATGAGTTGGAAGAGGGCGAAATCGAACAGCTCGATGAGGAGATGCGCGTGCAATGAGCAGGATTCCGACAAGACAACCTGTTCGAGGCAGTCAGCGCCCGGCAGCAGCCTCGCGGCGAGGCATGGTCCTGGTCCTTACGCTGATCGTTCTGGTGGTGCTGATTGTTCTGGTTTATACCCTCACGACGCGGGTGCGGGGCTACCGGCGATATCAGCAGTACATGATTGATTATCAGCAGGCGCAATATGCCTGCGATTCCGCGATCAAGTATGCCCTCGCTGAGGCGGGAACGATTGAGCTCAAGTACATTACGCGTGAGGATTTTGTAGATTTCTCGGATGTGTTTGCCCTGGATCAGTATGAGCTGGACCGCCTGCTTTCGGACTGGGCGGACTTGATTGAAGACAAAATCGAGGCGGAGGAGACGGTCGATACCCAATGGATCTTCAAGGAAGACCCGTTCGCAGTTCAGGAAACAGGAGATCCGTTTGCGATGATGTTTAATAACCTGATGTTCGAGTCATCGCTTGATGAGGACCCCAACGAAACGGATGAACTGGAGGATGAATTTTCCGATTCGTCTCAGGAAGAGAAGCCTTCGCCGTTTAGCGGCGGTTTGTTTGGGGGTGAGGATGAATCTGATTTTGAGGACCCCAACGAGGTGCTCGATGATATGGTGATCGATCCCAATAATCTCAAGATTCCAGGTCCCTACGGCCCGCCGTGGCCGCTGGTTCAGGAACCCTATGAGTTTGAGGTAGGCGATGCGAGCATCCGTATTGAAATCATGGATGAAAACGCCAAGATGCCCCTGACCTGGGCAATTATCCAGGACCCGGAGATTGAGCGGGAGGCCGAGGCGGCGGTGGAGACCTTCTGCGAGTGGATGCAGATGGAGCGGTCCCAGATTGAGGCCCTGATCGAGCAGATGAAGGTGGTTCGCGACATTAAGGAATTCAAAATCGATCCCAAAGATGTGGCCCTGGAGGAAAAAAAGGGTGTTCGTTCCGCCGAGGAAGATGAAAAACAAAAGGTTGCTAATGTCCGTAAAACGAGGGATCGGCTTCGCAGGGATCGAAATCAGCAGGCTTCCAGGGACAAAGAGGAAACGCCGGAAAAGGTGACTCGCCCGGCGATTTATCATCATACCGACTTTGCCAAGCTGCTGCACAGCACCGTGATTCATGTCGAAAAACTTGACGAGCCGATTCCGGAGACGGGAAAACGCCTAGAATCCGCCCGAAAATATCTTGCCCTGTGGGGCTCTCAGCGGATTAATGTCAATACGGCTCCGCGTCATGTTCTCGAGGCGGCGTTTACTTTTGCCGGCCAGCCGGTCGAGATCGCCCAGGCGGTGATCGACGAGAGACGTGTCAAGGCCTTTGCAAGCATAAAAGACCTCAAGGATCGGCTGTTTCAGTATTCGAATTATTTTGAGCGGGCCGAGGATTTTATTGCCACCGACAGCAAGTACCTGGCCATCCGGGTCAGTGCGCAAAAGGGCAGTGCGAAGGTTTCCGCCGTGGCGACGGTGATCAAAGACGGCAGCAAGGTTCAGCCGATAGCGATTATGTACTATTAGGATAAAATTTTTCCGATTCAGGAAGAGAGAAACATATGGAATCAATATCGTGTCTTGGAATGACAATGACGGGCGATTCGCTGACTGCGGTGGTCTTAAATGCTCAAAGCGGAGGGCGGCTGCGTGTCAGTGATGTACTGACCATTGAAAACCCGGTGGATTCGGAGGAAACCCCACTTCCGCTGCCCGAGCAGTTGTACCGCCGGATTCAGCAAAAGTCGATTAAGTATGAACAGATGTGTGTGGCCCGCCATGCCGGGGAATACACGCAGCATCAGCTTCACAGTGAATTTACCGAGTTTCGTCAGATCAGCCAGACGATCCGTTTCGATGCGGAAGAGGCCATGGCGACGGATGTCAGTGACTTGGCGATTGCCTTTCATATTACTTCGATCGAGGAAAACGGTTCGGATATTGCCGTGTTCACCACCAGCCGCAGCCGGATTTCACTGGATCTCAATGAGCTGCTCTCCCGCAAATTTGATCCTGCCATGATCGAGCCGGACCTGGTTACACTGGCACGATACCTGGATCACGGCTTTGAGATGGCTTCTCATCCCGGCAGGCTCTACGCGGTGCTCCATGAAGGGGTATGTTACCTGATGTGCCCGGGGCAGAACGGGCAGGCTCCATGTCTGCGGAGTTTCTTGATTCGCCGCGGCACAGGCATCGAAATGATATTCAAGCGTGAAGTCATGATGACCCTCGCCTCTTTGGGCGGCAGGGTTTCTGTGGAAGAATTGCACTTGACCGGAGACCTGAAAGGCCTTGATGTCAAATCGCTTTCGGGTCATGTCGGATTGCCGGTAGAAACCTTCTCTCTGCTGGAGACTAAGGCGATTCAATTTGATGATCCGGTGAAATCGAATCCGGTTTCATTTGCGATTGCTGCCGGGGCGGCACTGGGAGAGATATTCGGGGATTATCGGACGGATTTCCGTGAAGACTTTTCGCCGTATCTTGGTAAACGCAAGATCATGCAGAAACTGGGGCTGGTCATCAGCGCGTCGATTACACTGGCGTTGCTGGCGGTTGCTGTTTTTTTCCAGTTCCAGTCGTTCCGCGACAACCGGGATGCCAGTCGCTTGCAGGATCACCTTGAAGAACAGTTTCGCAGGGTGATGGGTACAAGCTATGAGACCAATTACGGCCGGATTGATACGAAGCTTCGCCGCGAAGTCAACAAACTGGAAAAGGCTAACCGGGGGCTCTTTGCCGGGGATGATGAGTCAGTGCCCGCAAAGGTTACCTATGTTCTTGAGGCCCTCAATGAACTGCCTCCTTCAGTGGATTTGAATATCGATGAGATTTCTCTCTCTTCCGGGAATATCAGTGTTCGTGGCGATACCGCCTCTGCGGCACAAACACGAATGCTCTTTAGCCAGTTCGATAAGCATCCCCGCCTCGAACGGATTAATGAGGTGCTCAAGGAAGCGGGGGCAAGACACAGTTTTTCGGTTAATTTGAATTTAAGCAGGGAATAAGATATGCAGATAGATGAACTAAAGGAAGTTTTGCGCAAACCGATCTTTTACATGATCCTGGTTCCGATCCTTGCCGGCGGATGGGCGCTGTATGCCCGGTTTCTTGAGGTGCCCAGGGCAAACGAGACGCTGACCAAGCAATACGAGATTTTCGAAGAATCGTATAAATATATGGGCCAAATCCTTGAACTGGCTCCGGAAAGGCTGGAATTCGCCAAGGAAGCCGGTGAGGGGGCCGAGTTTGATTACATGGCCCAAATCCAGGATTTTGCGAACCAGTGGGGGATTGAGTCGTCCTCGTATTCGCTGCAGACGAATAAACCAATCAAAAAGAAGGGTAAGCGAAGTCAAAGCGCGAATATGACCATCAACGATGTGAGCATTGAGACCTTTTCGCAGTTTTTTTCGACCCTCTTGATACGATGGCCCGGTTTGCAGTGTGAGCAGTTGAAGCTTGCACGCACCAATGCAGGACTGGATACATGGAAAATCAATATGAAACTGACCTATCTTTACTGAGAAGATTGGCGGTCTCAGGAGCTGGGTAAGTTTTCAGTAGTAAGTTTCACCATTTTTTACAACTCATTTTTTTGTCTCAGACACAGAGAAATTGCATCTGAAATTAGCACTATTCCTATTCCAAAATGGCAGAGGCACCTTCTGTAATGCAAGATGTGGGTAATTCATAAATTCCACATCGGAAATAGCTGAAATATAGAAGTTAAGCACGTGATTTTATCGGACCAAACACAATATATTGTATATGTCCTATTTTCGCTATATTTGCACCAGATGAAACCCCAGAAAAATTTTTAAAAAATATTTCAATTTATTTTGATAATACTATCGGTAAAAACCCGGATAAAATATACATAGGTTGTTTGTTTACAAGTACTTAAAAAACTTAAGGGCTTTTTTAAAGTTTCTCCCTCGTTCAGGTCGATACCTTATGTGGCTGATCTTTGAAAAAAACAGACGACTCAAGAGTAATACAATATGTTGTGGTTCTATGCTATCTTAGAGCTACACAATCTTGGGTGTATAGGGATTTGCCACTAAAGATACCTCAAACGGAGCTGAGGTATTTTCAAGTTTCGGCTTTTTGCCGACGGTTATGGCATTATGTACGGAAATGTAAGGCCAGGCCGGATGAAAGGGTAGGTGACCTCATGGAACAGAACAGCAGCAATGTGAATCGTTTTCGAGACTGGTTTGACAGTCCGCAGTCAGATTTTTCGATTGTGGACCGTTATGTCAGTCAAGCACAGATCGAGGACAATCTGTGCAACACACCTCTTGGACGCATGTTGGGGATTATCAGCCAGCTTCCGGAGATTCGTTACGAAAAGGTCGAACGTATCCGAAGTGAGATTCATTCAGGCCGCTACGACCTGAAAGAAAACCTGGACGCAGCACTGGATAAAGTGCTGGATGAGATTATCGTGGAAAGTTAACCTGCAAGGGGCGTAAAGAAGAAATCCCGAAACTTACTCCCGAATCATGTCACTTTCGTTCCGGGTGGTTTAGTGCGAACCATCCGGAACATCATAATCCGGATCATCAAAGTCTGCAATTGGCTTATATCCCGGCTGCTTGGATTTTTCCACTTCTTCATGAAATGCGTTTATGATCTTTTCCTGTATTTTGTTCCTGCAGGAAGGATTGATGGGATGGGCGATATCCGCGTGCAGTTTCATCCTTCCCTTACCGTCTTTTCGGGCGCGGTCTTCGCTCAGAGAGGCACCGCAGTTATTGCAGAAACGGGCACGAAGGTGATTTTTTCCGCGGCATTTGGGGCAATGGTCGCTCATTTTGCGTGAAGGCATGGCGACGAACAGACCCCCGCTTCCTTCAATAATTTTGATGTCCCGCACGACGAAATCGTTGTCGAGTGTCATCGAGCAAAATGCCTTCAGCCGGTCGTCCTTGTTCTCAACGAGCTTGACTCTCACTTCGGTGATATCCATGATCTTGCCTCGTCATTTCGTTTACCATCTGTTGTTGACAACTTTTATACATCTGCATTGACTGACTTGTTCAAGCCAGCCGTGGTCGATATCTTGTTCGTTGTTTTCCAGCAGGCAAAAGAAACACGAGCCGCTTCCGGAAAGCAGCACAGTACCCAATTTCATCGCCTCAATCCTGTATTTGAGCTCTCGCAGGCCTTCAAATATCTCAAAACAGGATTTTTCAAGCATATTAGCGCAAATTTTGGGTCCTAAATCAACAGTATTTTCAGCGAGAATGCCGGATATTATAGATTGATGATGTTGAAATTGGGCCGGATCGGGCTTGAAATTGGCATAAACCTCTTTTGTAGAGACACTTATGTCAGGGATGAAGATGAGGTAGTTCTGTGGGGGTTTTTGTGAAATTTTTTGAATTTTTTCACCCCTTCCGGTGCAAAAAGATACAGGAGGTCCGATAAAAAACGCAACATCACTGCCTAAATCGGCTGCGAGGGCAAAAAGCTGCTCCTCTGACAAGGGGAAATCAAACATTCGATTGAGGGCGATCAGGGTGGCGGCGGCGTCGCTAGAGCCCCCGGCAAGGCCGGCACCGATGGGGATATTCTTGGTCAGTGTAAAATGCAGGGACGAATTCAGCCCGGCAGTCGTTTTGAATAAGTCGGCCGCTCGCAATACGAGGTTATCCGGTGTGGCCGGCAGGCTGTAAGGGCCGCTGCAATCCAGATGTATTCCCTCGGAAACCGGTTCAATGAGGATTTCATCATACAGGGATATCCGGGTCATGATGGTTTCGACTTCGTGGAATCCATCCGGTCTTTTGCTGCCGATCAGCAGAGAAAGGTTAATTTTGGCAGGAGCCCGCACGAGGAGGGATTGGTCGTGCTGTTCAAACTGCTCTTTTGGCTCCATAATCCAGGCGGTATCCATTTGTTTGTCCTGTTCTCGTAAATCGGGTTTTGGTCTCATGATTGACAGGAATCGTTTGATTGTCTATAGTATTGCGAT
The DNA here is from genome assembly GCA_964454745.1 of uncultured Pirellulales bacterium. Lineage (GTDB taxonomy): Bacteria > Planctomycetota > Phycisphaerae > Sedimentisphaerales > Anaerohalosphaeraceae > CAYVUI01. Next base: position 36,844 of record CAYVUI010000015.1, read on the forward strand.
TGCGATTCAAGAGCAACGGATAATTTTGGTAAAAGGATTCTATGCAGACAGGTCAAGAGAGTACGAGCCAACGTGTTGCATGGTGGCATTTTCATCGACGGCTTTATGATTGGGTGATTCATTTTGCCGGTACCCGTCATGGACCGACGGCCCTGTTTCTCCTGAGCCTGGCGGAGTCGAGCTTTTTCCCGATCCCCCCGGATGTTCTGCTGGCCCCGCTTACCCTGGGGGCCCCGAAAAAGTGGTTTAAGTTTGCCCTGGCCTGTTCCATCGCATCGGTCATCGGCGGGATTCTGGGCTATGGGATCGGTATGTTTCTTTGGGGTATGATCGGGCCCTGGGCGTTTGAGCATCTTGGTTTTTTGCATATTACGCCGGAGAATTTTGCAAAATTTGATGGTTGGTACGATCGGTTTGATTTTGTGATCGTATTTACCTGCGGTTTCACACCGCTTCCGTATAAGGTCTGTACGATTTCGGCGGGGGTGGCACGGATCAGTTTTGTCGGTTTTCTGGTGGCCTCCGCGGTTTCGAGGTCTGCGCGATTTTTCCTCGTTGCGGGTCTTTTTCGATGGAAAGGTGAAAAAATTCGTCCATTTATTGAAAAATATTTCAATTTGCTTACACTGTTGTTTGTACTTCTGTTGATCGGCGGCTTTGCAGTAATGAAAATTCTGGGGCATTAAGCGGAAAGAGATCATGAACGAAAAGCAGAAATCGGAGCTTTTGAAGGTGGCGAAAGCTTCCGTGCGAAGTGCGGTTAACCATGAACCGATTGCTGAGCCTGAGTCGGATTCCATTGAACTCAACCGTCATTGCGGGTGCTTTGTTACCTTGAAAAACGGTCCCAATCTTCGCGGCTGCCTGGGGCAGTTTACCTCGGACAAGCCCCTGATCAAACTGATTGCGGAAATGGCGGCCTCTTCGGCGACCCGCGATCCGCGTTTTGTAATGGATCCGATCACGCCGGGAGAGCTTGAGTTTTTGGAAATTGAGATTTCGGCTCTTTCTCCGCTGAAAAAGATTCAGGACCCGATGACCATTCGCCTGGGCATTGACGGGGTTTATATTACCGACGGCGTGAAATCGGGCTGTTTTTTGCCGCAGGTTGCACTTGAAACCGGCTGGACGGAAGAGCAGTTCTTAACGCACTGCTGCGTGCAGAAAGCCAAGCTGCCCCCGGATGCCTGGAAAAATCCAAAAACGGAAGTGTACTTTTTTACCGCGGAAGTTTTTGGAGCCCGCTTTACGGACATCTGATGCCCGTATTCTCCCGATTGAGGTGTAGTACGTTGACGCAAACAGAAAATAATGTATCCCTGTTATTATGCCGATTCTCAGTGGTGTTTGCCTGCCTGGTTCTTGTGCTCGCCGGCGGATGCGAGGATTCGATGCAGGTAGATGCGGCGGGGGGCAATTCCCTGTCGAGTCCAATGGGAATGACCGAGTATCTTTCCGATCTTCCCGCGGTCCGCAGTGTTGAAGTCTGGGAGAATCCTTACGGTCCGGGTGTGAAGATCGAGACTTCACATTATGATGTTTATACTACGCTGATCGACCCGCTGATGCTTCGCCAGGTTCCGGGTTTTGTCGAGGCGGCGTACCAGAGCTACCAGTCTCAGCTCCCCGAGCCGGTTTCCATGCAGGGACATTTTACGCTGTACCTGTTTGGGACGCGGAAGGAATGGGAAAAGTTTACGAGAGAGTATACCGGCCGGCAGGCAAAGCTCTATCTCAAGATCAAGAAGGGTGCCTACTATCTTAACGATGCCTGTGTGGCGTATAATATTGGACGCAAGCAGACCTTTGGTGTGATTGCTCATGAAGCCTGGCATCAGTTTAACAGCAAGCTGTTTGTGTATCGACTCCCGAGCTGGCTGGATGAAGGGATCGCGGCATCGTTTGAGACGGCGGAATATGTGGACGGAACGTTCGTTTTTTCACCGATGCGGAATTATCAGCGGATGGGGGCACTTCGCAAGACGCTTCAGGATGGACATTTCATACCGCTCCAGCACCTGATTGCGCTCAACCCGGGGTATATCATTGACAACTCCAGCAGTGTCATGGCGTTTTACAGCCAGTCGTATGCACTGGTGCGATTCCTTCGTGAAGACCAGTACGGCCGCAGGCTTCGCAATTATCAGAACTTGCTGGCAGGGGGGCTGTTTGGCACCTGGCCGCTGGAAGAAGGGCACCGCCGAATTGCCGCGGACCGCAATGTCCCGCTGACGGCAGGCTTTAACGCCTATGTTTCGACGCTTTTGTTTTCACATTATATTGAATCCGATATCGAGCAGATCGAACAGGAGTATCTTCGTTTCTGCCGCAAGCTGGTTTATCACATCCGGGTGCAGTAATGAGTACTGTTGGAAAAGTACCGTTTATTCTTGCCTCTGCATCTCCGCGCCGCCGGGAGCTTTTGCAGAAAGAAGGATATCATTTCGAGGTAATAATCTCCGATTTTGATGAATCCTCGCTGGTCCAGGGTGAGATGACCGCTGCGAAGTATGCATCTCACCTTGCACTGGAAAAGGCGCGGGTCGTTGCCGGGCGTTTTCCGCAAGCCTGGGTTGTTGCTGCGGATACCGTTGTGGAGCATGACAGGATTGTCATTGGTAAGGCCGCGGATGCAGTGCAGGCCAAAGAGATACTGACGAAATTGTTTGCAAAACCTCACGAGGTGATTACGGGGCTGGCCATTATGCATCAAAACAAAGGCATTGAAAAAATTGCAAGCGATACAACGGTTGTTGTGCCCCGTGCGATCACAGAAAAACAAATCGATGATTACATTGCTTTGGGTCAGTGGGAAGGCAAGGCCGGGGCGTATGGAATCCAGGGAGATGCGGATACCTTTGTGGATCATCTCGAAGGATCATATACCAACGTGGTTGGTATGCCGATGGAGCTCTTCGGTCTTTTATACGGCTCGGTGATCTGCGGGGGCAAAGTAAATCACAGCTCGTAGAGTTCTTCGTCCGTCAGGACCGTAAAACCCAGGTCGGTAAATGCCTGTTCAATATTTCCGTCCGCAGAGTCCTTGAGTTCGAGGAAACAGATTCCGGATTTTTCGTTTGTCTCCGGTGGAGTGAATCCGTAGGCATCTGCGATATTCACATTCTGTTCGAGCAGTACTTTGGTTAGCTTATTCAGGTTGCCCGGTTTGTCCGGTGCTTGGATAGCAATGACGTCCTTGAGTGCACAGGCATGGCCGATATCTTCGAGAGCGAGCTTACCCTTTTCCGGCTTATCAAGGATCACCTTCATCAGGCCGAACTGACCGCGGTCCTGGATCGTAAATGCCCAGACATTCAGGCCGGCTTCTTCGAGGATTTGCGCAACGGACTGAATGCGGCCGGGTCGGTTCTCGACGAAGATTGTTAGTTGTTTTGCCATGAGGGTCTCCTTTGGTTTTTTCCGGGTTACTGGTCTTTAGGGCGGTTATCAATGACGCGTTTTGCTTTGCCTTCGAATGCAGGCAAGAAGCCGGGTTCGTGCAGTTCAACGGCCGGGCTGATCGTAATCGAGGCCTTGAGACTTTCGCGGATTTTGTGACGCAGGTTTTCGAGGGCATCGACTTCGCCGGTAAACATTTTTTGATAGATCTCAACGTGAACGGTTAGTTTATCGAGGGCTCCGACCTTGTCGATCCGAATCTGATAATTGGTCCCAACTTCAGGAACCGCCATTACGACCTCTTCAATCTGTGACGGGAAGACATTGACGCCGTTGATGATGAGCATGTCGTCGGTTCGGCCGAGGATTCGTGACAGTCTCCGGTGCGTTCTGCCGCACGGGCACGGGTCCGTATGCACAAAAGCGAGGTCCCGCGTGCGGTATCGCAGCAGCGGCATGGCACCGCGGACGAGATTGGTCAGGACCACCTCGCCTTTTTCACCATCGGGCAGCACTTCGCCGGTTTCGGGGTCAATGATCTCGAGGATGTAGGCATCTTCCCAGACATGCATGTCATTTTTGTGTACGCACTCGAAGGCGACACCCGGGCCGTTCATTTCCGAGAGGCCGTAGGAATTATAGGCATCGATGCCGAAAAGCGACTCCAGCTTCTGGCGGGTCTGCTCGGAGTAGGGTTCTGCGCCGAGATACGCCTTGGAAAGGCTCAGGTCCTGCGGCTGCGTATTGAGGTCCTTGAGACAACTGTGTATGTGCAGCAGGTAACTTGGCGTGATGTGGATTACGGTGGTTTTGAAGTCTTTCATGACCTGTACCTGGCGTTTGGTATTGCCTCCGCCGATGGGAATGACCGCCAGGCCCACCCGCTCGGCACCGTAGTGGAGGCCCAGGCCGCCGGTAAACAGCCCGTAGCTCATCATATTCTGGAACACATCCTTCGGGCCGGCCCCGGTGCAGACGATACAGCGTGCGACCAGGTCCGTCCAGTTCTGCATGTCTTCGGCAGTCAGGTAGATCACCGTCGGAATCCCCGTGGTTCCGCTGGAGGAATGTATTCGTACGACGTCCTGGAAATCCACGGCCAATATACCCTTTGGGAAATTCTGCCGCAGGTCATCCTTAACGGTAAACGGGATGTTTTGGATGTCATCGAGGCTTCGGATTTTGTCCGGGCTGTCCATGCCTTTGCGGGAAAGCCGCTTTTTGTAGAACGGGGTTTTCAGCGCGGATTCAACGAGCTTCTTGAGCCGCTCGAGCTGTATGGCTTCAATCGTTTCGCGGCAAGCAGTTTCGATTTCCTGGTTCCAGTAATGTATTTCCATAATCCTAATACCTATCTCAATAGAAAAGACAAGTTCGACGCAAAAGGCGTCTTCACTGTTATTCGAAATCCTCCGTGGATTCTATGTACGTCATCCGGTTGACGCGCGGACGAGTCGAGGCTGTGATCCGAAAGTTACAGCCCCTTGATATCCGATTCGGTGACGACGCGAACCTGGGAATTCGCGAGCACTTTGACGGCCTTTTCCGGGTCTTCAAAACGGAAGACCAGCAAGGCATTGTCTGAAAATTTTTCCACGAAACCGTACATATACTCGATATTGAGATCATTTTCATCGAGTACGTCGAGCACGTTGGCCAGGCCGCCGGGCTGATCGGAAATTTCCACCGCGACGACATGCGTGATATTCGCGGTGAAGTCGTTTTCTTTGAGCACTTCAAAAGCCGCGCCCGGTTTGTCTACGACAATGCGAAGTACGCCGAAGGATTCGGTCTCCGCGATGGTCAGGGCACGGATATTGATTCCTTCTTTGCCCAGCAGGGAGCAAACATCATTGAGACGGCCCCTTCGGTTTTCGAGAAATACTGATATTTGAGTGATCTTCATAGCTACCTCCGCAACGAGTTAGATCGAACGCTTATCGACGACACGTTTGGCCTTGCCCATGCTCCGCTCGATGGTCTTGGGCTCGACCAGTTTGACATGAACCCCGATCGAAAGGACGGATTCGATTTCCTTTTTAATCTTCTCCTCAAGGCTTCGCATGTGCTTGATTTCATCGGAGAAGATTTTTTCGTCCACTTCGACCATGATGTCCACGGTATCGAGCCTGTGAGCTTCCCGGTCAATCACGAGCTGATAATGCGGCTGGGTGCCGTCGATACCCAGCAGGACATGTTCAATCTGGGACGGGAAAACATTGATGCCGCGAACGACGATCATGTCATCGGTGCGGCCCTTGATCTTGCTGGTCCGCGGGCTGGTTCGTCCGCATTTACAGGTCTCATGATTGATGGAAACGATGTCCCGCGTCCGGTAGCGGATCAGCGGAATACCCTGCTTGGTCAGGGTGGTAATGACCAGTTCGCCGTCCTGTCCTTCCGGAACGGGCTGCCCGGTATCCGGATCAATAATCTCCGGATAGAACACGTCGGAGTAAATATGCAGTCCGACTTTGTGCTGGCATTCCTGCGAGACGCCGGGGCCGATGATCTCTGAGAGACCGTATACGTCAGTGGCCAGCAGGTTCAGATTGTCTTCGATGTCCGTTCGAATGGATTCAGACCAGGGCTCTGCCCCGAAAATACCGATCTCCCACGAGGTCTGTCTCGGATCGATTCCCTGTTCCACAGCCGCTTCGGCCATATACAGGGCATAGCTCGGTGTACAGCCGAGAATCCGCGGGGAAAAATCCTGCATGATCTTGAGCTGTCGGTTGGTTTGGCCCGATGAGGTCGGGATAATAGTCAACCCCATCTCCAGGGCTCCGTAATGGAAACCCAGCCCGCCGGTAAAGAGCCCGTAGCCGTATGCGATCTGGATGATATCATCGGGTTCCGCCCCCGCACAGCACAGCGTCCGGGCCATGACTTCCGACCAGAGCTTGATATCCTCGCGGGTATAGCCTACAAGGGTCGGGTTGCCGGTGGTACCGCTGGAGACGTGAATCTCGACCAGGTCCTGTCTCGGGCGGGAAAACAGTCCAAAGGGATACTGATCCCGCATGTCCAGTTTTGTGGTAAACGGCAGCTTGGTAATGTCCCGGATATCCTGGATATCCGAGGGGGTTACGCCGAGTTTATCGAATTTCTCCTTATAAACCGGACAATTTTTGTACACATAAGTCGCGATTTTCTTCAATCGTTCGGATTGGAGGTTCTTGAGGTCCTCCGGGGGCATTGTTTCAATTTTTTCATTCCAGATCATGGTTTTCTCCCCTGAATATCTGAATTATAGAACGCATATTGTATAGCAGAAATACCCAAAATAGTCAAATAAAAAAGGCCCGCCGTTTCCGACGAGCCTTTTCTACGAATATAACAAATCCCACAGATAGATTAGAAGGTGTATTCCACGTTCAAGCGGAGCCAGAATGCGGCATCGCGGTTGGAATCATCATAGTAGGTGCCGGGGTAGAAGTATTCGGTAACCAGGTGACCTTTCCAATGCTCGTTGTGGTTGTAAATAAACCACAAAGAAGCCAACTGGCCTCTGAAATCGCCTGAATCACTGAAGTCGATCTGAGAGGTAGTTTTATCCTTGAAACTGTTTTCATCCGACCAGAGCAGGTGATATGCTGCAGCAACGGTCAGGCGTTCTCTCGGCTGGAAGGTCCAGTGCAGGCCGAGACGATGGAGGTTTGTGACCTCTGCAATCGTGGTTTCCTGCGAATAAGTGTAAATATAAAGCTCAGACCACTGCGGCCAGACACCCCAGAGAGGATCAAACTGTTCGTTTGTGGTCGTACTGGGGTTGTCGCCGGACATGAACTCATAGCTGAGGCCGTAACAGTTTTTCCATTCGTCGTTGCTGTGATACATGAACTTGGAATTGAAACCAAGTGCCTGGAGGGTTTTGCCGTCCTTGGCACCGTACTGGCCGGCCAGTTCTGCATAGTATTCGTACTGGTCATTTTCACCGAAGCGGCCGTCAATCAATCCGCCCAGGGTGTGGAAGTCCGAATCTTCACTCACGGGAGTGATGACCTCGTCATCTTTTCTCCATATCCAGTAGCCATCGGTTTTCATTCCATTGGACCACTTCTTGGAGTTGTACAGAATAAATGCCTGGGTATCTTCGTAGTTTACCGGGAGCAGCCGGTCATTGATCGGTTTGATGCGGTTTCGCTGATAAGCGACATTGTTGATATAGATTGCATCTGTCGTGAACGTGTCGCTCCAACTGTACGTTGCCCGAATTGCGTCGAAATAGATGGTTCTTGATCCGTCATTCTGCGTACCTTCAAAGATCAGCCAGCGGTGGCCCAGGGCAATGTCCTGGCGGCCAAAGACCATCGTCAAAGGCATATCAAAGGCATTACGCCATGTCAGGTTGAAGCGGTCAAAGAAAATTTCATCACCGTTCCAGTGGGCCGGTTTTGAAGCCGGATCGCACCAGATACGCCATTCGTTTACTGCACGGGCGTTAAAATCTACATCCTCATGCAATTCCCATTTACCCCACAGGCGTGTACGGAATCTGCTGAAATGCCAGTTGGACTGACGATTCGGCGGGCTGTCACTCAATGTGCTGATGTGTGGAGCGTAGATGTAACGTGCCCTGAAGTCCGCTCCAAGAGTTACCCCCTCCATCGGGTGATAAAACTTTTCCATAAAGTCCTTCTCCGCGTAGGCTTTTGCCCGGATCGGTCTGTCATCAGCCGCAAAAGCCGCTGATGCAAAGATCGTAAGAAAGACCATCAATGCCGCTAACCACATCCATTTCTTCATTTGGTATCTCCTTAACCAATGTCAATTACAATTGTCAATATCCAGTGACAGAGTTATACATCCTGTATCGTCCATGGGGAGCGATTTCTTTATTTTCAAAACGTTAAATAGTGTTTTTTCCTTACCTTAGGAATAGTGGAATCTCTGGATACATTTATACAGTTTATTTCCCAAAGCATTTATCCAGATGTTCCTGAGACGGGGGCCTGGTCAACAGGGCCACAACAATCGCGGTGATCAGCGATATTGGCAATGCGATAATTATCGGGTCTACCACGGACCAGTTGGGGTGGTCCAGCAGCAGAGAATGCTTGTCAAACAGGGCCTTGCAGATACCCAGGGCCCTCGCTTCCTTATCCTTAATAAAGACCAGCCAGAAGGTTGTTGTCACGAAACCTACCAGAATGGAAGCGATTGCAGCCGGTTTGGTCATCCGTTTCCAGAATAGACCCCCGAGAAAAGCGGGCAGGAATGCCGACGCACAAAGTCCGAAAAAGATCGCCGTGGCCCGTGCAATGATATACCCTCCGCGTGCGAAATATCCAAACAGGATTGCGTAGATCACACCGATGACGATTCCGGTTCGTGTAATCGTGATTGCCCGGCCCTGCCGCTTGGTCAGGGTTTCATAGACATCCCTGCCGATACTCGTTCCTACTGCGTGGAACTGGCTCGAAAGTGTGCTCATCGCTGCGGAAAGCAGCGTCAGCAGGAAGATCAGTCCAAACCAGCCCGGCATGGCACTGGTGACAAATACCGGGATGATGGTGCCGGTATTGAACATCCAGTCCCCGGTTTTGGTTTTGACCACCGCCCGCAAAAATGCGGTGGCATGGGGTTTGACCACTGCGGTTCCATCGTCTTTATAGGTAACTTCCGCCGTAGGCATCAGCTTGGAAAACGGAATGGTTTTACCGCCTGCCTCTACATCATAGCCGTTGGCGACGATATCTACATCGGCATTGCCGTCGGCGTCGGTGTCAATATGATACAGTCGGCAGGGGATCTTGGCCTCAATCTCCTTTTCCTTTTTCGCAATGACCCCGGTTTTTTCCGTGGTCGCGACGATTGTGCCCTCGATGGTTTCGTATTTGTAGAAATACAGGTTTGACAGCGAGCCGACAACAAATGCTACACCGGTCATTACGAGAATAAACACACCGCCAACCAAAACGGCCCGGTTGAGCTGTTTTTTGCTCTTTACCGTCATGAAACGAACTGCAAGCTGCGGCTGGGCCAGGACACCGATCCCGACACCGAGCACGATCGTGCTGACGACGATCCACCACAGGTCGTATTTTTTCTCTCCCCAGCCCATTTCCGGCATTGCGGTCCAGCCTTTAAAGCCGATGGGACCAAACAGGGACGGCATAGTCGCCATGTCACTCAGATCCTGGTGTGCCTGTGTAACCCCGCCCAGACGGTTATAGGTCCAGATCAGCAGAAACAGCATGCCAATGAACATGATCGAGCCCTGGAGGGCGTCGCTGTACATGACTCCCTTAAGCCCGCCGACCACGACATAGGCCGTAATGATGATGCCAAAGATAAGCAGGGCGACTTGATAAGGAATCGCGAATTTTGCCGCGATAAACTCACATCCGCCGATCAAAACCGCTGCGGCATAAAGAGGGATAAACAGGAAGATCACGATTCCGGAGAATACCTGGATGAACGTGCTCTGATAGCGCCGGCCCAGTAATTCCGGGAAGGTATGGGCGTCGAGGTGGTGGCCCATACGACGGGTCGGGCCGCCGAGAAACACAAAAGCGATAAAAATACCGACAAAGATATTGAGGAATGTCAGCCAAAGCAGACTCATGCCGAACATCCCGGCTACACCGCCAAAGCCTACGATAGCACTGGTAGAGATGAACGTTGCACCGTAACTGAGTGCCATGACAAACGGGTGAATCTCACGTCCGGCAATCAGGTAATCCGTTGCGCTTTTGGTTCGTGCCCAGCCCAGCCAGCCGAGAAAGACCACAATTACCAAATATCCCATTACCACCAGAATTTCTGTAATACCTACACCTTGTGCGAGCATGCCAATACCTCCGCTTCCATAACTTCAGGTTCTGTCCTTTGATTAAACAGGTTATACCGGGTACCTTGCAGGCAGCGGTTTTACTTTTGCTTAAAGGACGATTCGCTTCTTTCGGATTTGCCGTATCCTGTTACAGTCCGATTTTCAAAAGCTACAGTTCTTGTTCTACTTTTTTCTCCTCTGCGGCCCATTTCACATCGTCAGGCTGTACGTCTTCATCTCCTTTGTTCCAGTTAATCACCCCGTACACAACGCACAGGATCGCACTGGCGATGCAAAGCAGATAAACCGTTGAGACCGTTGCGCTTTCGATTCCAAACATCAGAGCTCCTTTATGCCTGTTATCGGTTTTGTTGTTTTACAAAAATGATGGCAAATAATTTATCCATTCCTATCAGCCTGTACAAGCATATTTTTAGAGTCTTTATAGGCCTTGAAAATGTAAATATCTGAAAAATCATATAATTTCCGGCTTTTCAGGAATGACGGAGTTTTGCAGTTTTGACAGGTGATTTCAATTTGCGAGCATAATGCTCGGGGGCTAAGCGATATGCTTGAGCTTTTCTGTCGTTTCTATTAGAGCGATTTTATTTGGAAATGTGCTGTAAATGAAATGAAACTTCGTAATTAGAAGTTTCATTTGAGTATTAGTTCGGCATTTGCTCCGAGTATTTTCTCTAACTTATCAGGTGGGACGTTAAGCTGCTTAAGTTTCTCAATATCGCGAAATTGATCTGCCCAGGGTGAATCCGTCCCAAAGAGGATGTAATCGTCGGGATGTTTTAGAATCATTTCCCGCATGCTTTCAGCGCCGAGAAAATCAAATGAGTACGAAATATCCATAAAAATTTTTTTGCCGATTACCAATTTTGTCACTTCTTCCCACTGCTGCCAGCCGCCCATGTGTGTGATTATCAGCTTGAGATTGGGTACTTGGTCGAGGAGATTGAGTATCCGCTGGGGCCCGGCCCGGTCAATGTATTCAAACGCGATGTCAAAACCGGTATGCATGAGCAGTAATAATTTCTGGTCCGCGATCTCCCGGAACAGGGGCGTCAATTCAGGGTCATCGAGGATAAATGCCTGGTAATAAGGATGCATCTTCAGGCCGGCAAAGCCGCTGGCCCTGACCTGGCGGATATGCTCGATCGCGTTCGGGTCTTTGGGGTGAACCGATGGGAAAGGTACAATCCGGTCAGACTGGATCGATTGGCTCCAGTTCAGGATCGGTTCAAACTGGGAGGGCTTGGTCGCGATGCTCGAAACCACGCTGATATCGACGCCGGCGCGGTCCATGGAATCGAGCAGGGAGCTCACCCGCCCGTCGAGGTAGTATTCGATCCACTCGACCTCCCCTGCCAGGGTCTTCATGGCCCGGTCTGCGAGGGCGTCCGGAAACGCGTGTGTATGGATATCGATAATCTTTGCCATGTCAGATATAATAAGGACTGGCAGGGATATGGGCAAGAAAAAAGGCCGGGCTCAATGTGCCCGGCCTGGTGATTCAGGTTGTTAAAAATATTTTTTGTTTCTTAGCTGAGTCCACTCTAAAAAGGTCAGATGTGCGAGTTTAAAATATT
>CAYVUI010000016.1:0-48152 GCA_964454745.1 uncultured Pirellulales bacterium
CCTTTTCCTACATTATTGGGGCCATAATCCACATTCACGCCCTGTGAACGGTTACTAAAACCTTTCCTGTGGGTACATTATGCGTTGTGTACGTTTTCCCATGTTTCAAACGCGGTGAATACATTCTGCGGGTTTACGCTGGGGCCGAATTCCATTTGTGCGATGACACCGCCGTTGGCATAGAGCAGGTTGTAGACTTTCTGTACGCCCTGGCGGACTTCGTCGGGGGTGCCTTCGGCGAGGAGGTACTGGCGGTCGATTTCGCCCCAGAAGGTGATTTTGCCGCGGTATTTTTCGCTGATCTGTTCCATGTCCATGCAGAAGAGCTGCGAGTTGAGTGCGTCGAGGCCGATGTCGATCAGTTCGCCGATGATGTCGATGATGCAGCCGTCGGAGTGCATGAAGGCTTTTTTACCGTTTTCATGTGCGATGTCGATGTAGTCTTTGTAGAGGGGCTTGAATACTTTTTTCCAGCTCTCCGGTGAGATGAGCAGTGACCGCTGGGCACCCCAGTCGTCCATGAAAACCAGGCCGTCGACATCGGTTTTTGCCCAGACTTTGAGCTTTTCGACATAGAATTTGTGGATCGTATCGAGCAGGTCGAAGAAACGCTCATCTTCGAGGCCAAGGTCCATCATGACGTTTTCCGTGCCTCGAATGAACTGGATGCGTTCGAACGGGCGCGGACAGCAGCCGGCGATACAGAATTTGTCGGAATCTTTGCAAAAGTCGTTTACCTTATCGATGTCGATGGTCAGCAGCTCCTCGGGGATTCGCATGGCCTCGCGGTTGTTCCAGTCTTCGAGGATGGGCTTTTTCACTTCGCCGATGATGCCGTATTCCTTGTTGTCGAAGATACAGCCCCATTCGTCCACGAACGAACCAATCTCAAAAGGGCTGCCCTTGACCTGTGCCGGCGTTTCATGGAAACCGGGGGCGAAGATCATGTCATCGGGGAAACGCTCCTGGAGCTGTTTGAACTCGTTGGGGTATTTGTCCACGGCCCAGGGCAGACGGCCAAGCTGCCTGGGTATGCGTTCCGGTTCCGTCCGGTCGAGTGTCGCGTACATGAGTTCTCTTGAAGTTGGGGGCATTTGGAATCCCTTTAGTTCTGTTTGAGTTCTTTGATTGCCTGCTTTGTCTGGGCAGGATTATGATTCATGCGGATGCGCCAGATCATTTCTTCCGGGCTGACGACGGTAATGGATTTATCCAGGCGGTCCACGCACCACTGGATCGGCGTTACGCCGGTTTCGCTGCCGGGTTCCATGTAATTGGCGTTTACAACTTCGCCGTCTTCGTTCTTCTTAAAGCTCGACCACGCATGCACGATAGCCCAGTGGTTGAATTTTTTCGCATTAGATCCTGCTGTTCTAGCATCCGCATTGATTGTCGCGGCGAGTTTTGCTGGGTTATTCGATTCCCGCAAATTCCGGTGTGCCCACACGGAGTATTTGGCAGTGACTACCGGGATTTCGATATCCTTTTTGTTCTTTACCCAGAAGATTTCACCGTTTCCGCCTTCATAGGGGTGGTACTGGATTGCGATCATGCCGGCGAGGTTGTCGATCTCCCGGGCGAAAACCTGGTATGCTTTTTTCGCCGCGGGGCTGTCGAGGTCCCAGGCAATAAAGCCGAGCACTCGCAGCTTGTTTTTGTTCATCTGGTCGTTTAGCCTTCGGGCGTGGCGGACGAGGATATCCTTTTCCGGACGGTCGATACCCAGCATGTCGGGATAATGATACCCGCCTGCGAATTCGATGAGGGTGGTATCGGGCCGCTGGGTCTCGAAGAGAAAACCGGCCGTTTCCGGGCTGACCTGTGAGAGGCCGGCGATGCAGGTCGTCCAGCCGAAGGGGAAATCGCCGTGGCTGGGGCTGGACCAGTAGTGGCGGTTGTAGCAGATGTCTCCCATGAACCAGCCGATGTTGTCGCCGTCGCTCATCGCGAACGAAATGGTGTTCTCTTTGTCCCAGTCAATGGCAGTGGGGTCGAAAGTGCGTGTCGGGAGGGTATGATAATCTTTGGCTGCGCTGGCAAGCAGGGGGGTATTGAGCGACCAGTTGCTTGCAGTGTGGACATGGCCCAGGCGTGTGATCATCTTGGTGTGCTTGCCTTCGTCGCCGATGTTCCAGCCGGCAATGCAGGAGAGGGGGTTCAGCCAGGCGAGTACTTCTTTGACGGTATCATCTACGCCGTAAATGGTCATGGCTTTGTTGGCGACGGCAAACGCCCGGCAGTGGGCTACCTTGGGGTCCACGGTCGCAAGGCAATCTCGATTTAATTGATCTTTATAGGTGTTAAAGCACCATTTCATGTCCTTGCCGCGGGCGTCAAAGAGTTTTTCGAGGCCGAGCTGCTTTGCCTTTTCTTCCTGGCCTTCTTCGATAACGACCGCATTGTGGATGGAGGCCATTGTGGTGGCTACATTTACGGATCGGTCGAATTTTTCACGATGCAAGTAGGGGATGCCCTCGTTGTAGTCATACGAGTAGAGAATGTAGCCTTTTACGACCCCATTGTCCTTGAAATGCTTTACGAGATCCCAAAGCTCATAAGAGCCTTTGTCTTTGATATTCAGGCGTTTAAGGGTCCGTTCAAGCCATAATTCGTAGTTTGGATTGAGGGGAAATTCCGGATGTCCAACCTCGATCCAGATCATTTCATCACAGGTTCCCTCATTGACGGCCTTTGCGCTCAGACCCTGGAGGACCTGGAGCAGGATATGTGAAGCACTAAAGCCTCCCTCGGTGGATTGGCCGTTGGGGCTGGTGGATTTTTCGAGTTTTTCATGGTTGGGTGCTCGCAGTATCGACTTTGGGGCCTTCTGGGCAGGCCACCACCTGGCTTGCTGGGAAAAAGAAGAAACAGATATCAAGACTATAAATGTCAGGATTAAACAGCGGGAAGTGAAATTCTTCATCTAAAACCTCGATAATTTAAGTTTGTATTTTGTTTACGTATCATATAAAAAAAGATTTTGCTGTCAATAGCAGGCACATAATAAAAGAAACTGATATCCAGGTCAATCTTTTTGTTTGACAAATGCGATTTATTGTATAGCATAAGTATTCCTAATTTTTGTTTTTGTTATAGTAAATACAGGATAAAAATATGATTTCAGCTCCAATTGATTTTTTAAAAGAAAACCCGGACCGTTATCGCAAACTGGCTCGTGGGGAACGGGTTGATTATGCACCTTTTCGGTTATGGCTGGACCAGACATTTGTATGGGATTTCACCGGAGTCGATCGAAAAAAATTTGCTACGGACCTCGAAGTTCAGTACGAAGCCCAGAAAATGGTGGACGACCGATTTTACGGTCTGCGTGATTACGAGGTGGGAGTGGATTTAGGCGATCTTTACTTCGATTTTGAGCGGTTTCACACGGATACCGGCAAAAACAATGCGCTGATCCTTGAGCAGTCGCTGGATAACTTCGATAAATACGCCAATTCTACAAAGATCGAGGATTTAAAAGGCGTACAAAACCTGAAAAAGGCCGTTGATTTTTATAATAAAAGGCTCCCGAAAGAAAAGGCGGCCAGCTTCTACCACGGCTGTACAGGTACGATGGACCTGTTTTCCCTGTTTCGCGGGACGGAAAAATTCTTCATAGACCTATATGACAAGCCGGACAAGGTCAACCAGATCTTTGAGTTTTTGACGCAGCGAAATCTCGAATGGCTCGAATACCAGGAGAAGACCTGGGGCGATTACAACCGGCAAAACAATCTTTTTGACAAGATCGATATCGGCGAGGACTACTGTGCATATCTTCAGCCGGATTTGTTTGATGAATTCGTCGTACCTTATACCGGCAAATTGGTCGAAGCGTGGAAAGGCAGAGCGGTGTGCAGTCTGCATACAGATGGTGATATGCCTGCCGACGGTATCGAAAAACTCAACAGGCTTGGTATCGATGAACTGATGGGGTTTTCGCCCAATATTGACATCAAGGAATTCCGCAAAGCGCTTCCCGATGTGATTCTCGGCGGCAATCCGCACCCGATCTATGACTTCATCGAAGGGACACCTGAATCTCTCAAGAAAAAGATCAAATACTGCTTTGAAGCGGCCAACCAGAATCAGAAGTTCGTCCTTTGCAGCGGCGGGGCGATCACTGCAGGGGCCAAACCTGAGATTGTGGACGCATTCCTTGAAGCGTGCTATGAATGCGTCAAGTATTGATACCGCGATCTTACCTTTTATATTGATTGACCGAAATGGTTGGCCGTGCCGCATTGATGATTGCCTGTGTGGGCCGTGTCCTGATCACGGTTTCACCGGGGATGGAATCGGGATCAAGCCGCAGTGCACCGGAATTTCTCAGTTCGGACCATTTTTCCCGCTGGTATTCGGTCAGGGCTTCCTTTCCGGTGAAGATATGCGGCGAGATGAGCACGAGCAGTTCGGAATTCTTGGTGACCGTATGATCGTTGCTGAACAATGTGCCGACGAATGGGATGTCGCCGAGGAGGGGAACCTTGCTCTGGGTCATTGTGGTTTCTTTTCGGCGAAGGCCGCCCATGACGACGACTTCGTTATCGTTCATCAGCAGGCTGGTACTCGCTTCTCTTGAATCAACCACCGGGACGCCGTTGACTTCATCTGTCTGGACGCTCTGCTTGGGATTGATGGTCATCATAATGGTATTGTCATCGTTTAGGATCGCCTTTACGTTGAGCGAGATGCCGACTTCCTTAAAGACGATCGAAGTGAGCTGGCCGCCTTCGGAGGTGTCCGAGGCTTCTTCGTATGGGATTTCCTCGACAGTTTTGATGATGGCTTCCTGCCCGCTGAGTACGAGCACTTTGGGCGTAGCGAGGATTTCGACGTTGCGTGTTGTCTGGAGTGCCCGCAGGGTGACGAGGATATTGTCGTGGAGCAAGGCGAACGCGCCGCCGGTGGTCAGGCTGGTTAATGTCGCGTTGAAGGCCCGCTGCTCGGTGGCACGGCTGTAGTCCGGGTTGGCGGTGTTTCCCAGCACGGTGCTGAAGTCATTTTTGATGGTGGGATCGCCGGCGGAATCATTGAAGATATAGTTCCAGTCCACGCCGATCTCTGTGTCGTCGTTGAGCTGGACGTCGACGATGACCACTTCAATGAGGATTTGTCGGGGGGTCTGGTCAGCTTTCTGGATTTCGGAGACGATTTTTTTCACTTTTTCTTCCGTGTCGCAGATGATCAGAGAGTTGGTGCCGGCGTCGATGCTGACCGAGCCGAACTGTGAGGTCAGGGCCTGTGCGACGATTTGCAGATTTTCGGCGCGGAGGAATTTGAGCATGATGCTCTTGACGAACAATTCCGGCGCGGGCTGGACGGGCTGGCTGAACTGCGGTTCGATCGTAGGGCTGGCCTCGCTGGGGATCTCGACCGACTTGATCATTTCAAACGGATCATTTTTACCGACGGCTTCGCTCAGGAATTTTGACGCGGGCGACTGGGACTGTGCCGGCTGTATAAAGATAAGCGATGCCACAAACAGCGTTATGATTGTCCGTGTGATTATCAGTGATTTATTCATCCGTTATGATCTCCTTATCCTGTATGATATAGATCGACAAGACGGTAAAGCATGTCAGTTCTTTCTTCTGGAGTCCCCTGGATTCAATGAGCAGTTCCTGGATGAAAATCTTCTGGGGGTAGGATTTGAGCTTGTCAAAGAATTTCATCAGGTTCTGGTAGGAACCATTTATATTCAAGGCAACGGTTTCCGAGGCGACGGAGGTGTCTACCTCTTCCGTACTCTGCTGGTGACGGTCCGGGGGCAGGGACGCCTGCGAAGTAATGACACAGGTGCACTGGAGTGCGAGGGGCTCGAGGTCGCTTAAAAATTCTCTTGCGCTTTGCCGGGTAAAGAAAAGCTGTCGTTTTTGATTAATTTCCTGCGTGATCATCTCGATCTTTTTTTCTTTGGACCGGTTTCTCTGCTGGATGAGGTCGAGTTTCTGGCTTTTGGAGCCGATCATATCAATGTATTGCCTGGCCGCGTGGAGATAGGACAATTGCGGTGAAACGACCCAGGAGTAGGAGAAGTACGCCACCATGAGGATCGCGAAGGCCGAAAGCATGGTTTTGGAGGAACGGGATGTCTTGGGGAAAGTCTTAGGAAGCATTTTTCTTGTCCTCCTTCTGTGAACTTTCAGCGGTATGCGGCGTCTTAAGGATGCATTCGAGCTGATACGTCACATAGCCCTCGAACTGGTTCATCTTGTTGGTTTCGGCCACATTGACCGTTTCAATGTAGGGCGACTCCCTGAGCAGGTCCGCAAACAGGTGTATCGCTTTGTAAGAAAGTCCATATCCGGAAATCGAGAGATTTTCATTGTCGGTGCTGCCGAGGTTTATGATGCATAATGACTTGGGGGTTTTGCGCCGGATTTCATCGAGCAGGTCGGTCCACATGACGATATTGCCGTCGTCATAGAACTCTCCCATATTTTTCTTTTGGTTTTCGAGCCGTTCGATCCGCTGGGTCAGGGTTCTCTGGCGGGCGACCATATGATCGATGTTTTCGGATTGGTTCGCGGTCTTGATGGTTTGGAGGTCGTTTTCGGTGGCGCTGAGTTTTACGCGTACCATGCCGCCGATGATGAACATCGTCAGCAGGACCACCGCGGCGATATTCGCGGTGACCAGGCAGTATTTTTTGGCGGTCGAAATCTCTTTTGCCTCGGGCGGGAGCAGGTTAATCTCGATGCCCAGGCTGCTGGATTCGATCATCCGCAGTGCAAGGCCGATGGCCGTGGTCGAGGCGTTGTCAATTGATTTGGCCTTTTTGATCGGGATGTCATCGTAGATGGTCTGATCGCTGCAGAGCGAGACCTGGACATTGGGGCGGTCCTTCCAGCGTTCCTGGAGGGCCTGGAGGTTCAGGCTGCGTGTTTCGGTCTGGAAGAGGACCTGCCAGCCTGCGTTGCTGCCCTGTTCGACTTCGAGTTCATAAAACTGGAAGAGGACTTCCATTTCCGAACAGCACCTGTCGAGAAAGCGGGTTTCGTCTTCGGCCAGGCTGCTGATGTCGATGTTGCGGATCAGTTCGAGGTTGCCGTGAGAAAGGACGGCGAAGCTGATCATGGATCGCTGGATGCCGACGACGAGTTTACGTTCCGGGCCGATGGTGATTCTTTTCTTGTACAGTGCCCGCAGGGCCCCGATGGTCGGCAGCTCGATGGAGACAGGTTCGACCTTGGCAGCGATGCAGGTTTTGAGCATTGTGTTGATTTTATCCTTGTTGGCGGCGGCGACAAAGATCCGCTCGGGCATGGCCTGGGATGTCGCGGTCAGTCCGCAGAAGTCATACTGGGCCTCTTTCCCGGAAAGGGCGGCACTGTGGCGGATTTCAGACTGGACAAATTTTGCCATGTTGGACGGGATGTATTTTGGCAGATCGATAATCTGGGCGATAACGGGGCGTGCGAACAGAGAGATACAGGCCTGCCGGTTGCGGACGTGGCTCTTGTCGAGCAGGGTCTTGAGTGCCTTGCCGAGCAGGGCCGGATCTTTAATGGAACCGTTTTCAATCGCGTTGGGCGGAACGGCGATATGACCGGCTTTGACCAGGCGAATTTCACGCAGTTCGTGCTTGACGAGCGCAAAGCTGATGCGGCTCTCCGAGATGTGGATGCCTAATGCTCGATCATTTTTAATGGCCAGTTTTTCGATCACTCGTTCACCTGTAATGTATCAATCCGTATCCGGTAGGGTGCGTCCCAGCTCATGCTGATGTCCGCGTTCATCGTTGCGATAAAGCCGGCATCCGATTTTGCCGTCGAAGCGATCCGGATATCGGACGATGCCGCAGGGCTCGGGTCAATGACGGAAACGGAATACGTGCCCTGGTTTTCAAAGTTTACACTGGAAAACCCGTCATCCCAGTTCCGGTCATTTCGCAGCTCCGCAAAGGCCCGGTTTATACCCGCCTCGGCGATATAGCGTGCCTGCGCGGCGGAAACCTGGTTTTGCATCATCTGCAGTTCTTCGGTGTTGAGCTGAAGAATGCCGACAACCAATACCGTCATCAGCGCAATCGCGAAGACAACAATGATTACGGCTGTTCCTTTCGGGTTCTCAATTTTTCCGGTCTTCTTTCTCAATGTATGCAGACCCTGATAAGATACTTTTGCACATATCATCGGCGAAATCGGATATGAGACTAAGCAGGAGTTTGGTAATCTTTGAATTATTGCACCAGCGTCTGCTGGACATTGTAAATGCGGCTTTTTGTATCGTAATTTGAGTTATTTTCGGACGTCTGCGGGTGAAAAAGCAGGCGGCGTCAGGTCCGAAATTCACGGTCCGATAATCCAGAAAAAGATATCCAATCCTCTCGGGCGGCGAATCTGTTACGGCAGGATAATCTCGGTCATTTCGATGACGCCGGGACCGAAATGGTAGACCTTGTTGATTTCCTGCGGAGAAAGTGCCTGGTTAAAGATCGCGATATCATCAATATAACCGGTCAGCCCGCGTTCCCAGGTGCCATGATTCAGGGGATAGATCGAGCCGCTGTTGCTGTGCGTTGTGCTTTGGCCGATTGCGATCGGTTCGCGGTTTCCATCATCGCCGGTGCTGGTGTCGGTGCCGCCGGTATAGGCCTTGGCTGCCCGGAGGATACCGTTTACGTACAATCGCATTCCGTCTTCGCCAAAGGAAAAGGCGACATGATGCCACCGGTTCCAGAATGGATTGATCGGGGCGGTGTACATGTGATATGAGTTGTGGTCGCTCTGGAAGCGGACCTGGATCATCTGAAACTGCTGCCAGATCGTAATATGGCCGCCGTCGACATAGCCCATCGCGTCTTTGGAGAAGAGCTCTTCACGATAGAAGGTGAAATCCTTGATCTTGAACCAGAAGCAGATGGTCCCGTTTCGCAACTCATATTCTTGAATGTGCGGAATCTCGATGACCTGCCGGCTGTTGGGGTAATCGTATTCAAATTCAACGGATTTATTCAGTTTTCCGGGGCGGTTGACCCTGGATGTACCGTCACCGAAGTTATGGTGGAAGCCGTCGTTTTTCAGGTAGGAATGGTCTTTGACGACGCCGATACTGCTGTCATCCAGGGGCCAGTAACCGATCAACTGGGGTTCCTCGGGTGGATCTTGACCATTGGGCTGGACAAAGGACGAAATGGTTGTGGGCGGATAGGCCAGGCCTTCGGAATTTATCACAATGGTTTCCACGGTGACGTATCGAATCTCATTGATGTTCTCGGTTTTCTCAAATGGATCGAGTTTGTAGCCTGTAAATTTGAGATATTGTACAGGGCCGGCGATATCATACGTATCGGAACCGTCGTTAAACTGGACGTAGTTGTTCTCGGCGACCTGGTAACGCAGCGTGTTGCCGAAATCATCTTTGAATTCGATGAAGCCCTCGTCTTCGTCCGGATCACTGATGGCGAGGATCAGGTTGGCCTTGGCCAGGTTTCGGTTGATATGATCGATCAGGACTCTCTCGTTTTGAATGGTTTCCGCGGCGGCTTTTTTGATGTCCCAGCTATTGTTGATATTGCGAAATTGCGGAAGGACCGCCGAAAAGAGGATCGCAAGAATCGCCATGGCGACGACGATTTCGGTAATGGTCATTGCCCGGTTCTGGGTTTTGTTATTTGCCTGCTTTGTTTTGCATGTATTCGCTTTCAAGGGGACCCCTCCTGTTTGTTAGTCTCTCCTGGCGATCAGGGTCGTCAGTGTGATCAGAATTTCGTCTGTATTTAAAATACCATTTTTGTTGGAGTCGTATCCGGAGGTGACGGTGAGTGTCCGGTAGTTCTGGGAAAAATGCATCTTGTCGGAAACGGAATATCGATACGAGCCGATCCAGGCCTTGTTTTCGTTATAGGCGCCGTTTGAGGGCCAGTTGTAAATCGATTTGGCCTTGATCTCCTCGATTTTGCCCTGGGCAATGGCCAGGCAGTGGGTTTTCTGCTCAATGAAAGCTGTGGTTGTTAGAGCACTGGTCAGGGCGCTGAGGATCGGGACAATGCCGATCAGCAGCAGGGATGCGGCGACGACCACCTCGACGAGTGTGAATGCGCGTTTCTTTCTCGGCTTTTTTCGGCGATTTGGTCTCACTGTGTTTCACTCCATTTGATGGCGCCGCCGGTTTCAGGAGTAATGGTAAATTCTTTGCTCTGCGCAGTGACGGTGATTTCCTTGCCGGCGTTTTTCACGATATTTCCGAGTGTCCCGAATGTGTATTCTCCATTTCCTTTGCATTTGACGGTTACGTCCGTATCGATCTCGTGACTGTCAATTACCTGGTCGGTATGCAGCTCGATGATATCATAGGAATACGGGTCGTTTTTCTTGAGGTTGAATTTTAGCTGGTAGCCGTCTGGATTGGAGGCGGCATTGGAGATCGCGAGGGTTCGGGTTCTTCGCAGGTCCGTAATGATCTTGAACGCCTGGGTTTCCGCTTTACGACGATGGATGCCTTTAAAGTTAATTCGCGGAACGGCAATGGCCGCCATCGCAGACAAAAAGATGACCACGACCAGCAGTTCGACCAGTGAGAACGCTTTTGCGGTTCGGGTTATGTTGCTTGTCTTTCTCATCTCACCTCATCATTGGGACGTTTGGAGTACACCTCAGTGACTGCATGTGACCTTCATTTTGCTGGTCAGCGTGTAGACACCGCCAAAAGGGCAATTGGGCGGTCCGTCCGGAAAATAATCCGAGCGTGAACCGGCGTCTCCCGTGATATCCACAAGGTTGGTCGGGTACGCACCGTTGTCAGCATTGTACATTTCAATCGCGGAGTTCATCATGTCGATGTTGGTGTCGCAAGCGTTTTGTTTTGCATTTTTGGCACTTTGTGAAACCCTTGGAATCGCCACGGTACACAAGGCCGCCAGGACCAGTACCACGACCAGCAGTTCAATTAAGGTTACGCCAAACGATTTTTGTTTTTTTCTCATATTGATTCAGCCCTCATACAAAAGACTTTACTTGTTTTCCGGGGTATTCATCGGCAAAGCCCTTGAGCAACTTTTTGTACGAGGCCAAAAAAAGGAGGGTCTCAGTGCTGAAAAGACAGTTTTTTTGACAGGAGGTCGTTTTATTCTCTTTAGTTGGGACAATCGTTACAACTGATAGAAAAAAAGGCCCGGATCCGAAGAACCGAGCCTTGAGGTACGAATGTAAGATATCAGGCATCTAGGAGAGAGTCATTAGTCTGCTGTCAGAGAGGCCCGATTGGTTGTTCCGCTGTACGTGAAAGAAAAGCCGTCGCGTGCTGCAGGAGCGCCGTCGGGGAAGTATTCCGTATTTTCAGTGACATCTGACAAGGCCGCCGGATAATCACCTTCATTCTGGAAATACTGTTCGATTGCGGAGTTAATCAGATTGAGGTTTGTCTCATCTGACCGTACGCGTGCGTTCTGTGCACTTTGTGAGATACGCGGTATCGCGATTGCGGATAATGCTGCAAGAATCAGCACAACGATCAACAGTTCAATCAGGGTAACAGCTTTATTTCTTTTTGCTCTGATCATCTCTAATGCCCTCATAATTTTAAAAAACAAAACATGATTTAACTTGATTTTTTTATCGTCCAGAAGCGGACGCCACTTTGGACAAAACAATTAATATTCTAATTTTTTTTACTGGTAATGGCTCATGTAATCAAACATAGGCAGGTAGACACCAAGAAGGATTCCGCCGACGATCAGTCCCATAAGAAGCGACATAACGGGTTCGATTTTCACGATCAGGGACCTGACGGTTCTTTCAATATGTACATCAAGGAACGTAACGCCCTTGGTGAGCATCTCGGGCAGTACGCCGGCCTCCTCGCCGGCACTGGTTAACTGGATAATTACCGGGGGAAACAAGTCGAACTGCGACATCGGTTCGCTGAGATTCGAGCCGGTCATCACGCGCTCGCGAATCTCCCGGCCGATATTTTTCATGACGGAATTGCCGACGACTTCCTCGGCGAGCCCCAGGGCCTCGACGACGGGAACGCCCGCAGATGTCATCATGGCGAAGGTCCGGGTATACTGGCTGACTGTGACAAACCGGTTGAGCTTTCCGAATACGGGGACATAGAGCAGGAATCGATCCCACCATTTCAGAAACTTTTCGTTTTTGAACAGCAGCTTGATGATGACCACGATGGCGATCACAGCAGGGGTGACGATAAACCAGTATTGCCGTACCGCTTTGCTCAGGCCGATCAGGATCAGCGTGGCGGTGGGCAAGGGAACGTTTAGCTGGCTGTAGAGTTTCTGAAAGACCGGGATGACGAAAATGACCAGGGCCGTTACGATCAGTCCGCACATGACACCGACCACGATGGGGTAGGTAAAGGCGGATTTTACGCGGTTGCGGACCTCGTCCTGCTTTTCCATATATTGGGCGGCCATTTCAAGGGTTTCACCGAGCTTTCCGCCGGCTTCTCCCGCCTCGATCATTCCGATAAAAAACGGGGAGAAAATGTCTTTGTATTTTTCAAATGCATCACGAAGCGTGCTGCCGGTCTCCACCTGCTGGCGGATGTCGGTGATAATCTGCTTGAGTGCCTCATTTTCGACCTGGCTTTCGTACGTTTCGAGGCTGCGAATGACTGAAAGCCCCGCGGAGAACATGCCGGAAAATTCGTACACGAAGCTGATGACCTCGGACTGACGGATTTTCTTTTTGAGATTGGATTGCCCCTTTTTCTTTTTCTGGGCCTTGACCAGTGTATAGCCCATCTTGGACAGCTCGGTGCGAAGCGCGTCGATGCTTTCGATGTCCTTGTATTCGCCGGAGAACTTGCCCCCGGAAGTGTCTTTTGCGATATATTCGTATACGCTCATGCCGAGATCAATCCTGTCTCATATCAATTACACGTAAGAGTTCTTCCATGGTGGTCAGGCCCTCGAGGGCTTTGTAAAGACCCTGCATTCGCAATGTTCGCATGCCCGATTCGATGGCTTGCTGCTTGATCCGGTTGTCGGAAGTGCCGTCGATAATCATACTGCGAATTTCCGGGGTTATGTCGAGGATTTCGTAGACGCCCTGTCTTCCCTTGTATCCGGTATCGCGGCAGGTCTGGCAGCCGCTGCCCCGGTACAATTTCACTTCTTCGGGGGGATCCGGGAGATTTTGGAAATATTCCAGTTCTTCTTTTTGGGGTTTGTAAGGCTGTTTGCAGTCCGGACAAACACTTCGCACCAGCCGCTGGGCGACGGTGCCGAGCAGGGCGGAGGCAACCTGGAACGAGGGGATTCCGAGGCTGATCAGTCGTGAAATGGCTCCCGCTGCGTCATTGGTGTGCAGTGTACTGAGCACCAGGTGGCCGGTCAGCGCGGAGCTGATCGCGATCTCGGCGGTTTCGTAATCTCGAATTTCACCGATGAGAATGACATCCGGGTCCTGGCGGAGGATACTGCGAAGGCCGGAAGCGAAAGTGCGTCCGACATCGGCCTTGACCTGCACCTGGGTAATGCCCTTTAGGCGGTACTCGACGGGATCTTCTACGGTGACGATATTTCTTTCCGGGACATTGAGGGTCTGGATAATCGAATACAGCGTGGTGGATTTACCGCTTCCGGTTGGACCGGTCAGCAGGATCATACCGTAAGGATTCGAGATCATTTTCGAGAAACGCTCATAGTCCGTTTCGGAGGTAACGATCTGATCGAGGCTCTTTAGGCCTGTTTTGGAATCGAGAATACGAATTACGATCTTCTCACCGCCGACGGCCGGCAGCGAGGAGACACGAAGGTCATAGTACTGGCCATGATGCTCGATGGTGATGTGGCCGTCCTGGGGGACGCGTTTTTCCGAGATGTCCATCTCGGCGAGAATTTTGATGTGGGAAACGACCTCCCGCTGGGCGGAGGTCGGGATTTCAAGCGTTTCGATCAGGATACCGTCGATTCGGTAGCGAACGCGGATGTCGGGTTCCTGTGGTTCGATATGGATATCGCTGGCCTGGGCGTCAATCGCGCCGGTGATAATGGAATCGACCAGGCGGACGATGGGGGCGTCGCTGACGACAGCATGCGATTTCTGTTTCTTTTTGTTCTCATCGGGGCTGCTTTTTAGCCGCATATCCACGATGTCCTGCCTGGTGGTGCTCTGGACATTGAAATGGTAGGAAATGCAGGTGTGGATGGTTTCGTGGGTGGCCGCCATCGGGATGACGTTGTAGCCGGTTTTGGTCGCGATCATATCACGGACGGAGAGGTTCAGCGGGCTGCTCATGGCGACATATAGATTGTCTTTTTCGATTTTGACCGGGATCAGGCCGTTTTGCTGGGCGATGTCATAGGAGACAAGCTGGACGGCCATTGGATCGATATTATCGGGTGAAAGCGTGATGAATTCGATCTTGTTAACCCGTGCGACCAGTTGAGTTAACTGATCTTTGGTGATGAGATTCTCCTCTTTGAGCATGCTGAGGATGCTTTTTCCGCTGGATTCCTGTTCGAGAACCAGGCGATTGACCGTTGCCTGCTCGAGCAGGTTATCCTCGACGAGAATCGCGGCGATGGGATCGGGTTTATTGATCATATAAAGTGTACGCTTTCAACAAATTACAAAATCAGCCAACTCATAATGTAATCTTGTTTCGGCATTTTCAGGATGTGGTTTAACCTTGAACTTGTTTCATCGAGTATTTTCGGCTTTTCTACCGTTATGAAACCGGTTCTGTGGACTTATCCCAGCGCGAAGAGGGGGTGAGTTGAGGATTTGCCTCTTTCAACAGGTTGTTTCAGGTCCGGAAATCTATTTGTGGCGGTTGGGTTTGTGGGCCATTGCCACTTTGCGTTCCACACCGTGGGCCCTGTCCAGATAGCCCAGCAGCATTTCGTCGGACCATTGGCGGAAACCGGCCTTGGCATGTCCCCATTTGTCGATTCCCTCAAAAACATTGAGGAAATGCTGGCCTTCCTTGCGTTCGACCATTTCGAGGAAGGGCTTTTGGGTTTGGGAATCGAGGAATTTGGCCTCGATTGTGGCCGAGCCGATGTCGACATTGATTTTAATGGCTGCGTTGGAGACGAGATTGGTAAATCCGTCCACGGGCTTGAGGTCGGTTACTGCGCATTGAACGGTCATGACATCGGGGCCGGGCTGGTCGACGACGGGGTAGTACTCTTCAATGGATTCAACGGCGGCATCATGGAAATATTCCGATAATGTCTTGAGTTCCTCTATTGTTGCGCGGTGGGCCTCTTTTTCAGCGTTTTCGAGGGTTTCCTGTGCTTCGGGTGTCAGCCGCATCTGGACTTTATCGATCTGTACTTTCGAGTATTTTGATTTATCGACGGACTGATCTTCCCAGATATGCATGAATTCATTGTCGGGATCGGCATCAAGACGTGAGTAGTCTGATAGAAAGTCGGAATAAGCGAGGTCTTTCTTTTCTTCCTGGCAGCCGGAGAGAAGCAGAACGGCGAGCAGAACTGTAAAAACGACGATTGAAGACAGTTTCTTGTTCATTTTGCACCCAATAAATAAAGGATCGTTTCAATTCTTTAGTGAAATATCGATAGTTTGAGCTCACAAGTTGAAGTTTGATTTAGTAAAAGAGGAATTTTTTGAGAATTTTCTATGAATTCAACCGTGGGATTTTCAGGTTAAAAGGATTATAGAACTCATTTCATAACTCATTTGTGCTGCAAAATAGCCCTTTTCCTCTCTGATTGTCGTCGGTCTGCATCGACGCAGGGCAACTATGCCTGCTTCGACCTCCTTGCCAGAGAGAAAAAGATCATATTTTACAACTACTAAGCAGTCATGAAACCAGTTCTAGAATATAGTTGTCGTTTTGTATCTGATAGGGTATGTTTTGTGTGTATGGATAACTATTGTTAAAGGGGGTTTGGATGGAAATACGTTACCTGGTCGATAAATCGCTGGATAATGAGTTGCTAAGTGGTGAGGAAATCGCTTTTCTGTTTGAAACGGAGGTGTTTTCAGATGAGTACGGGCTGATTTTATCGGCGGCCCAGCGGAAAAGCATCCATGCCAGCAGCGGTATTGCGGAAGTTCATGCCCAGGTGGGTCTTAATATCGCGCCTTGTCCGAGGAATTGCAGTTTTTGCGCCTTTGCCGCGAAAAACGGGATATTTAAAGATAATATTGTGCTTACTGCTGAGAATGTGATTGAGAAGGCGAAAGTTTTTGAGACAGACGGCGCAAATGCAATCTACTTTATGGTGACGGCCCAGTACTCATTTGATAACTTCTGTGAAATTTCTCACAAAATCAGGGCAGCCTTGAAGCCCGATACGATGATGATTGCGAATATTGGTGATTTTAGTGCAGAACAAGCGAAGATGTTAAAACAGGCAGGATATTTTGGGATTTACCATGCGGTTCGTTTGGGAGAGGGCCGGGACAATGATATTCCGGTGGACAAGCGGTTTGCGACGTTTGAGGCCGCGAAGGAGGCGGGGCTGGTGCTGGGGACTTGCCTGGAACCGGTCGGGCCCGAGCATGATATCGCGGAACTGGTCGAAAAAACGATTATCACACGCGATGCAAAGCCTGCGTACAGCGGGGCGGCGAGGCGGATACTGATACCGGGAACTGAGATCGCAAAGCGCGGGATTGTGACCGAGGCAAGGATGGCACTGATCGTTGCGGTGGTTCGTTTGGCATTGCCGATGGAGATTCGCGGGAACTGCACGCATGAGCCGACGGTGCTGGGCGCGACCGCGGGGGCGAACCTGCTCTGGGCGGAGAGTGGATCGAACCCGAGGGATACCCAGGCCGAGACCGATGAGCAGCGGGGCATGACGGTAGAGCAGTGCCGCAATTGCCTGCGAGAGGCGCAGTGGGATGTGCTGGAAGGGCCGTCTGTTTTCTATCGGCAAGCCAGTGCCGTTAAAGTATAGTTTGCATATCACTGTTGGGGTTTTGCTCAATGAACAAGCAGAAATGGGTCAGGGTTGCCTTGTTTGCGGTGCTGGTGATTGGGATACTCACAGCGGTTTATTTTGGGCAAAATTACATCTCTTTTGAGAAAATCCAGGAGAGCCGGGATCAGATTTCGTCCTCGTATGAGAATAACCGGATTTTATTTATCACGGGTTATTTTCTCTTGTATATTTTGTCGGTCGTTTTCGCGATGCCGGGTGCGGCGATTTTGACGATGCTGGCCGGGGCGGTTTTTGGGCTGGTAATGGGAGTGGTTATTGTATCCTTTGCCAGTTCGATTGGTGCGCTGCTTTCGTTTCTGGCCGCGCGTTATTTATTTCGAGGCTGGGTGGAGGCAAAATTCGGGGAAAAACTTCAAACCATACATCAGGGCCTTGAAAGGGAGGGGGCGTTCTACTTGTTTACGATGCGGCTGATTCCGATCTTTCCCTATTTTATCATTAACCCGGTGTTCGGGCTGACACGAATTCGGGCCTGGACTTTTTACTGGGTTTCGCAGGTCGGGATGTTCGCGGGAACGGTGGTATTTGTGAACGCGGGAACGCAGCTTGCCCAAATTGACTCGGCCAGGGATGTCGTTTCTTTTCGGCTCCTGGGGTCATTCGCCCTGATCGGGATTTTTCCGCTTGTGGTGAAAAAGCTAATCCATCAGTTACGACATGCCAAAGGCCCTGAAAAAAATCCAACCGAATCTTCTGAGTAATTTCCACATTGATCAATGAATCAAACTGACATAGACATTTCTATTATTATTCCCGTTTTTAACGAGCAGCGTCGTATAAACGACACGCTGGCCGGGCTTTACAAACAGGAGGGAATTGACCGGCGCGAGATCATTGTCGTGGACGGCGGTCCGGATGGGGGGACTCTTGAGGTTATCGAGCAGAAGCGGGATAATCTTATCATGTGCAAATCCAGGCCCGGCAGGGCGGTTCAGATGAATACCGGGGCTGCGCAGGCAAAGGGAAATGTTCTCCTGTTTTTACACGGTGATACGCAATTGCCAAAAGGCGGGCTAACGGCTGTAAAGGATGCGGTGTGCGATGGGGGCGTATTGGCTGGTGCATTTGGGCTTAAGATTGATTCCAGGAAGTGGATATTCAAGGTAATTTCGAGGGTGATTAACGTTCGCTGCAGGATGACGCGGATACCTTACGGGGACCAGGGGCAGTTTTTTAATCGTGACTTTTTTCACGAGTTGGGCGGATATAAAGAGATCGAGTTGATGGAGGATGTTGAGATTATGCGGCGGCTGCGAATGCGGAAAATACCTATATCTTTGCTTCCAATTCAGACGCTGACTTCGCCGAGAAGGTGGGAGATTGAGGGAATTGTTTATTGTACTCTCCGCAACTGGATGATTATGACGCTTTATCTGCTTGGGGTATCACCCGGGCGACTGGCAAAATGGTACCGAAACAGCCGGAAAAAATAGACCAGACAGTTGCAAGGGGTGTCTACCAAAAAAGAAGCAATTTTGCTCCCAAAAAAGAGTTGAGTCTTTTCTGATTTTGGCTATTGTGTTTATAAAGCTAATTTTCGGGGACATTTTTTTTTTGAAGGGAGCGAATATGAGAACTGCTTTGATTGGTTGTTTGGCTTTCGTGGTTTTATTTATGGGTTGCAATGAAAGCAACAAAGAATTGCCGACCGAAAGTAACCTCACAGCGGGTATGGCAAAACTTAAAATCGAAAAAGGTAAAACCACCCAAAGTGAAATCATGGAAATCTTTGGACCGCCTGATTTGGTTACTCATAAGAATGATTATCAAGTTTGGACATATGATAAAATCAAATATGATATCCATAAAAGTGACACCTATTGGAACGTAATTGTTGGTGGAGCCTCAGATACACATCAAAAATCCAGTTCTACTTCGACAATGCTAATTATCTATTTTGATTCTTCTGACATTGTTCAAGACTATCGTATGAATGTAACTCGGTTTTAATAGTAAGGGAAGAAAATGAAAAGGTTTATATTTATTTCAATAGTCCTCGGTCTCGCAGCTGGATGTAGTTCAACACCTAAGTATTCTCAGGCACAATTGAATTCAATTGAAACCAGAGAAGTTGAAGCAGACTTTAATAAGACATTCAATGCCGCTTCAAGCGCTCTATTTGATGCTGGTTACACAATTTCAATGTCTGACAGACAGGCAGGTCTTCTAACAGGGACACAAGCTGTAGACCGTAGTGCTGACAGGTTTTGGATATCACGTTACATTGAAGATACAAAATTTGCCATTTCTGTTCAAGTGAGAGAACAATCCTCCAATATGTGCGCCATTAGAGTAAAGATGTCCAGAAACGGCCAACCTTTTGTTGATAAAGAAGCGATCGATGAAATTTGGGTTCTGATGCAAAGGCAAGTCTTGATGAAAGAACCTCTTGAATCCGAAGAAATCGCTGTAGAAAGCTAAGGTGGAACAAGTTTATAAAAGTCAAAATGAAGATAAAGATACAAGGTGGCCAGATTGCCAAAGAGACCGATGTCTCTCTTGAGTGAAAATGTACTGATTCTTTTTGCCAGGTATCCCGAGGCCGGTGAGGTCAAGACGCGGCTGGCTGAGTCCATTGGAGCTAAGCCAGCGTGTGAGTTGTATTCCGCGTTCCTGGTGGATTCACTGGCCAGGGCAATTGCGCTTGAGGATTGCGATACGGCGGTTTGTTTTTCACCGCTGGAGAAGGAGCGTGAATTTAAGGACATCCTGGGCCATGACATCCGCTTTTTTTCACAAAAGGGGGAGGATATCGGGCAGAGGATGTACAATGCGTTCGAGAGCGTTTTTGCGCTGGGCTATCAACGGGCGATTCTGATTGGCGTAGATTTGCCGGACCTGCCGGGGCAGTTTCTTACAGCAGCCTTCAGGGAACTCAACGCAAATCCCGCGGTGCTGGGGCCTGCTGAAGATGGGGGGTATTACCTGGTCGGATTCAATGCGCGCGTACATTCGAGTGAGTTCTTTACAGATATCGAGTGGTCCGGGCCGGCGGTTTTTGAGAAGACCGTGGAAAAGTTTAATAAGGCCGACGTTTCCTATGAGGTATTGGAGGAATGGAGAGATGTTGACACTGTCGAGGATTTGAGGGCCCTATATGAAAGGGCTGCACTGGAGAGCCAGTGTCCGCAAACCTTTAGCTATCTGCAAAAATTCTTCGGGTAATGCTGATTTCTCCTGCCGGGCTTGCCAACAACGTGCAAACCTGATATGGTAGGCTGAAAATCAGTATTTAAAGAGATACCGGAGTGAAAAATGGACAAAATTGTCAAGATCCAGGACGGGTTTTTCTGGGCGGGTGTAAACGATCATTTGACTTCGCTTTTTGAGTCGGTCTGGCCGATACCGCTTGGGATCAATTATAACGCGTATGTTTTGACGGGCGGGACGAATGTCGTTTTTGATACCGTCAAGGACTGCTTTTTCCCGGAATTTATCCGCAATATCCGCCTGGCGGTTGGTGAAGGGGGAAAGGTTGATTACCTCGTATTGCATCACCTCGAGCCGGACCATTCGGGATCGCTCAAGACGCTGCTGGACTTGTACCCGGATATGAAAATCATCGGCAACAAGCGGACGGCTGAATTTTTGCAGCATTTGTACGGCGGTCTGGATTCGATTGAGATCGTGGAAGACGGCCAGACGCTTAGCCTTGGGGACCATAAGCTTACGTTTTACCTGACGCCGATGGTTCACTGGCCTGAGACGATGATGACCTGGATCGAGGAGCGGAACCTGCTGCTAAGCGGGGATGCGTTTGGTTCGTTTGGTGCGATTGATGGGGCGATATTTGATGACCAGATCAATCTTGGAGAATACGAACCGGAGATTGTTCGTTATTATTCCAATATCGTGGCCAAGTACAGCCCGATGGTTCAAAGGGCATTGCAGAAGCTGTCCGGGCTGGATGTGAAGCTGATTGCGCCGCTGCATGGCCCTGTGTGGCGAAAGGATGTGGGGTATATTGTGTCGCTGTATGACCGGCTCTCGAAGCAGGAGGGCAAGCCGGGCGTGGTGATCGCCTATGGTTCGATGTATGGCAATACCGAGGGGATGATGGAGGCGGTGCACCGGGGGATCGTGAAGACGGGCGTTGACCAGGTGCGGGTGCATAATGTATCGCTGACGCATGTTTCGTATGTCCTGAGGGATATCTGGAATTACAAGGGGCTCGCTCTGGCGGCGCCAACGTACGATACGCGGCTTTTCCCGCCGATGGATTACCTTGTGCGGCTTTTGATGGGCAAGATGGTCAAGAACAAGAAGGTCGGGCTGTTTGGAACGTTTGGCTGGAGCGGCGGGGGCGTAAGTTCGCTGGCTGAGATGATGGAGCAGTGCAAGCTCGAGCTGGTTCACGAGCCGGTTGAATCGCGTTTTACCCCGGTGGACAACGACCTGGATGAATGCTACCAGATCGGCATTACCCTGGGCAAGGCGGTACAGGAATAACGCGGGTGGTTACACGCAGGCCAGCATGCCGCCGTCTACATAGAGGATGTGCCCGTTGATATAGCTTGAAGCCTTGGAAGCGAGGAAGATTGCGGCCCCGATGAGTTCTTCGGGCTTGCCCCAGCGGTTGGATGGGGTGCGAGCGCAGAGCCATGCGTTGAAGTCTTTGTCCTCGACGAGTTTTCTGGTCATATCCGTTTCGAAGTAGCCCGGTCCGATGGCGTTGGCCTGGATGTTGTGTTTGCCCCATTCGGTTGCCATGGCGCGTGTGAGCATCTTTAGACCGCCCTTGGAGGCGGCATAGGGGGCGATGGTCGGGCGGCCCAGTTCGCTCTGCATCGAGCAGATGTTGATAATCTTGCCGGCCTTGCGCTGGATCATATCGGGAACAATATATTTCGTGACCAGAAACGCGCTGGTCAGGTTGGCGGTGAGGATCTTTTGCCAGTCTTCGGGTTCGAAATCTTCGAGCGGTCCGCGGATCTGGATGCCGGCGTTATTGACGAGGATATCCACCGGGCCGTTTTGCTTTTTGATGGCGGCAATCCCTGCTTCTACTTCATCGGCTTTGGTGACATCGAATGCGCAGGTGGTGCAATCGAGTCCTTCGCTTTTGAGTGCATCGGCTGCCTGGGCAAGGGTTTCGGGATTTCGGCCGTTTAGGATTACATTGGCCCCGGCCTGTGCGAGGCCTTTGGCGAGGGTAAGCCCAAGCCCGCGGCTCGATCCGGTGACCAGTGCGGTTTTTCCGTTGATATCGAAGAGATTGTTCATTTCATTGCCTGCCTGGATTTTCGGGTTTACTGTTTGAATTTGTCCCGCATGGCCCCGATGCCGGGGAT
Source organism: uncultured Pirellulales bacterium (assembly GCA_964454745.1). Taxonomy (GTDB): domain Bacteria; phylum Planctomycetota; class Phycisphaerae; order Sedimentisphaerales; family Anaerohalosphaeraceae; genus CAYVUI01. The sequence continues at coordinate 22,186 of CAYVUI010000016.1, forward strand.
TTTGTCCATGAGCGGTCGGTATTCTTCTTTGAAGTTCTGGATCAGGGACCGCTGGGTGTGGCCGACGAGGATTGTGAAGATGTATTCCATGTTGCACGGCGAGGTGACGGTGGGGTGGTAGCCCTTGTCGATGATGACGGTGTCGCCGCTGCGGGTCATGTAGACCTGGTCGGAGTTGTCGTCGAATACGAACTGGCCGCCGAAGCCGTTTTCGGGGTTGAAGCGGTAATGGTAGACCTCTTCAAAGGCGGTTTCCTCGATGTTTTCACCGTCGATATGGTCGGTGTCGTGCTTGTGCGGGGGGTAGCCGTTCCAGCAGCCGCCGTCGGCGAAGAGTTCGCTGACCAGCAGGTTGCCCGCGCGGCCTTTGGCGTTGTGGCCGAGGACGTGGAAGATGCGGCGACGGCTGTGGGTATCGGGTGAGCCGACATCGACCATTTCCACCTCGTCGGGTGTGACACGGAAGGGTTCGTATTTCGTGTTGCATTTTCCGCCGGCAACCGCGATCTCGACCTGGTCGGATACACAGGTGACCTGTACTTCGGCGTCGATGGGGGCGTAGACGGAATCGGCATTGCCGGACCAGATGTCCTTTCTCTGACCGACCTGCTCAAACGGTGTGTTATTCACGGTAATGTCACAGGTGCCGCTCATGACGACGTAAACGCTTTCAAAGCCTGCAAGGGATGTGTTGAAGGTTTCGCCTTTTTTGAGCCGGACGAGGTTGAAATACGTCAGGTTCAGCTCCGGGTGGGAGGCGTCGATGATCGGCTGATTTTTGTTGTCATAATTTTTGATTTTTTCAGGCATTTTTTTCTCCTGTCTTTTGTTTACAAGTTCTTATTGTGCTCCAAGGAAATGATGCGGTATCGCTGTGCAGATCGCGGGGACGAATACGCACAGCAACAGGATGATAATCAGGGTTATAATAAACGGCAGGCAGTATTTTACCGTTTGGTCGTAGGGGGTTTGGGCGACGCTGGTTGCCACAAAGAGCAGGACGGCAACGGGCGGTGTGGTGGCACCAATTTGGGTGGCGAAGACCATCAGCAGGCCCAGGTGGATTGGATCAAAGCCGAAGGCCCGGCTGATATAGGTGATGACGGGGATCATGATGACCAGCACCGCCAGCGATTCGATGAACATGGTCATGAACATCATCGAGAAGATCAGCAGCAGCAGTACGACGGTTTTGTTGGAGGAGATTCCAAGGATCAGGTTGAGCATGATCTCGTTGAAGTCGAGGTAGGTCAGCAGCCAGCCCAGCGCCCCGGCGACGGAGATGATGCCGACGACCATCGCGGAGGTGACCGCGGAGCGGACGAAGATTTCGGGCAGGTCTTTGAGTGTGACCTTGCGGTAGACGAACATCGCGATGATGAGCGAATAAACGCAGGCGACTACGCCGGCCTCGGTGGCGGTAAATACGCCGGTCAGGATGCCGCCGAGAATGATAATCGGTGCGAGAATGGCAACCCAGACGTTTTTGAGAGATTTGAAGATTCTGATGAGATTAAAGCTGCCGGTGGTTTTGCGAAGTTCCGCGAACGAGGGCAGGAATGAGTGCAGGTAAATCGCGATCATGAGGGCCAGGCCGATGATGATGCCGGGCAGGATGCCGGCCAGGAACAATCCGCCGATGGAGACGCCGGCCATTGCGCCGTAGACGATCATGGTCATACTGGGCGGGATGATCGGGCCGATGGTGCCGCCGGTGGCCAGCAGTGAGGCGGCAAAGCCGGGTTTGTAGCCGCGTTCTTTCATGGCGGGGATCAGGATCGAGCCGATGGCGACGGTCGCGGCGGTAGATGAGCCCGAAACGTTGGCGAAGATCATGTTCGAGAGGACCGATGCATGACCCAGGCCGCCGCGGAGGTGTCCGACGACGTTTTCCGCGAATTCGACCATGCGCTTACTGAGGCCGCCTTTGCTCATGAGTTCACCGGCGAGGATGAAATACGGCATGGCCAGCAGACTGAAGGAATCAAGCATGGCGAACATTTTCTGGGGGAACAGGGCTGGTTCGATCTGGTTGAGCAGGAAGCCGACCAGGCCCACGATGCCGATTGCCAGCAGGACGGGTGTGCCGGTGAGGATAAAGACCAAAAGCAGGATGAACAGCCCGGCGAGCATTTACGCGGCCTCCAATGTAGTGTTTTTACGGAAACTCAGGATGGAAACGACGATATTGCGAACGGCGAGGATGGAGAGGTAGATACCCCCGATGATGATGCACAGGTAGACCCAGTGCATCCGGATCCCCAGGCCGGAGCTTTTTTGATTGATGGCGACCGAGGCAATCTTAATTGTGAAAATCGTCATTACCGCGCCCAGGACCAGCCACAGCAGGTGAATGAGTACATCCAGTATTTTGCGAAGGACAGCGGGGAGTTTGTCGTAAATGACGTTCATGCCGATGTGGGCATTCCGCCGGTAGCCCAGCGGGATGGCAAGAAAAACGATCCAGATGTGCAGGTACTTTTGGAGTTCTTCGCTCCAACTGAGGGACTGGCTAAGAATGTAGCGGTTAAAGACCTGCATTGCCCCGATGATGAGCATGGAGGCGAAAGCCACTACGATGATGCCTTCGAGGGTTTTATCGAGGACATGGAACGATTTTTGGAGTGCGTTTTTCATCTTCGGCTATTTGGCCTCACGGATTTGTTCGAGCAGTTTGGTGCAGTTGTTTTTCCGGGCCAGTTCGTCCTGGAGGGCCATGGCTTTGCTTTTAAAGGGCGTCATGTTGACTTCGTTGATGGTCATGCCTTTTTCGCGGAGAAAATCGAGGGATTCTTTTTCGCGAACCGGGGCCAGTGCCCGCTGGACGTCACGTGCCATGAGAGCCGCTTGCTGGATGACCTGTTTTTCCGCGTCGGTCAATTTGTCCCACTGGGGTTTTGAGTATACGAAAACCAGCGGGCCGAACAGGTGGCGCGTCAGGGCGATGTGGTCGGCGACTTCGTAGAATTTGTTGGCCTTGACGATGGATGCGCTGTGCTCAAAGCCGTCGAGAACGCCGGTCTGGAGCGATGTATATACCTCGCCGAATGCCATCGGGGTGGCGTTAGCTCCCATCGCGCGGATGGTTTCGACGTAAATCGGGGTCTGGATGGTCCGGATTTTCAGGCCCGCGAGGTCGTCCATGGTTTTGACCTGGCGGCTGGAAGTGACGACGTTGCGGTAACCCCAGCTATCCATCCACGCGAGGACGTGGAAGCCATGGTCGTCGAGGCTGTTTGCAAGGGTTGTTCCCACGCTGCCATCCAGGATTTTATGGACATGTTCGTAGTTTTCCCAGATAAATGGTAGGTCGAGTACGCTGATTTCCGGGTAAAAATTATTGAGAATCGCGGTGCCGCTGATCATACATGACGCTCCGCCTCCGATTTGCATGGCCTCGTAGACGTCGCGTTCCTGTCCGAGTGCGTTGGAGGGATAGATTTTGACTTCGAGGGTGTCGCTGTGGTCGTTTACCCACTGCTGGAAGACCCAGGCGGCCATGTGGATTTCGGAAGAGAAGTCACCCTGGTGGCTGTGGGCGAGCTTAATGACCTTTGCTTTTTTGGAAGGTCCGGCTCCGGAAGGTTCCTGGTTTGTGCAGCCGGCGAGGATGAAAATCACCAGCAGCCCGATACTTAGCAGTGCAATACAGCGTTTTTTCATGGCTATCCTTATTAATGGAAATCCTGTTCAACAAGCAGCTCCCTGCCTTGTAAAAACAGTTTTATCAACTTTTTCCTTTTCTTCAAGGAAAAATTGGTCTAACATATAGGCCAATATTGAAAAATATCAGACTTACCAATGCAAGCGAAAAGGAGATATCATGAAAAAACGGAGTTTCATTGCGATTTTTGTGGTTTTCATTTCTGTTACTTCTCTGTGGGCGATGTCCAAAGATACGGGCAAAAGCGCTATGCGGATGGAGCTGGATGCATCCAAAGCACCGGGGGATGTGACGTTTGTATTTGAGAAGGACGAACTCGAGGCTCCGCTTTTGTTTAAAGGAGGCATGGAGGGGACAATTTATTATGTCACCCGTGACAAGCAGCGGCATTACATCCAGGGCAAGCCGGACGAGGTTTACGGGGTGGATAAAGGATTCCACGGCAAGTGGAACATGGATGACCGGAATGTGGATATTGTTTTCAAGACGCCGGATGGTGTGTTATATGATATCGAATTCAAGGCGGACAAATCCGGTGATATTTTGCAGTGGGGCTTTTACCTGCAGGCTCAGCCGGATGAGTTTTTTACCGGTCTTTTTGAGCGGACAGTAGACGGCAACCAGAAGGAATCGTGGGCACAGGGGATTACCACGGCGATGGACCTGCACGGTGAGCGGGTGGAAATGATTATTAAGCCGACGCTGGGGCTGTATTGTCCATTTTATATTTCGGATCGCGGGTACAGCTTGTTTGTGCAGGGAACCTGGCCGGGCGTGTATGATTTTTGCAAAGAGAACCCGGATCTCGTCCATGTTGAGTTCGAAGGGCCGGATTTGAAGATGCAGCTTCATATGTCGTCCGATCCGGCGAAGCTGATTCAGCGGCATTCGCTGCATGTCGGGCCGACGATTCTGCCGCCGAAGTGGGCGTTTACGCACTGGCGGTGGCGGGATGACCATACCCAGCGGGAGGAGTATTACGACGGCACGCCGGTTGGGGCGCCGTACAATTCCGAGCTGGTCGAGGATGTTTTGATGATGGAGGCGTTTGATATCCCGTGCGGTGTGTACTGGGTGGACCGGCCGTGGTGCGTGGGGGATTACGGCTATGATGATTTTGAGTGGGATCCGCAGCGGCTGCCCAATCATGAGGCGATGATCGACTGGGTGGAGAGCAAGGGGATGCGTTTTCTGCTCTGGATTGCGCCGTGGGTCAACGGCGATATGGCGCGGGTAGCGAATGAGAGGGGCTTTACGATGCAAAATCAGCGTCGCGTAGAGGAACGCCCGCTGATTGATTATACCAACCCCAGTGCAAGCCTGTGGTGGCAGGATGGGATTTACGGCGTACTGAAAGCCGGCGTGAGGGGCTTTAAGCTTGACCGTGCGGAGGAGATCGTGCCTGAGGATCGGCGGCATACGGTCTTTGACGGTCGGACGAACCGTGAGATTCGAAATCATTACCCGGTGCTGTATCTGAAGGCTACATATGACGTTTCCAAAAAAGTGTACCCGGACGGCGATTTCGTGCTGATGCCGCGAGCGGGGTATACCAATTCGAGCCGGTACGGTGTGTTCTGGGGCGGGGATATCGGTTCTCCGCCGGAGGGGCTTCGGGCGGCGATTATCGCGCAGCTTCGCTGTTCGGTGATTGGTTTCCCGATCTGGGGCAGTGATACCGGTGGGTACTGGGCGGGAGACCTGGACCGCGAAGTGCTGGCGAGGTGGCTTGGCTTTAGTTGTTTCTCTCCCTTGATGGAAGTAGGGCCCACGGAGAACCGCGGCTTTTGGGATATGAAAAAACAGCCCCATTATGACACGGAGCTGATCGCGATTTGGCGACTGTACGCGAAGATTCACCATCAGCTTTTGGATTATACTTATGAGCTTGCGAAAGAAGCGCGGGATACGGGCATGCCGATGGTTCGTCCGCTGTTTATGGTGACCCCGGATGATCCGCAGGCGTGGCAGCAGTGGCAGACATATCTGTATGGTCCGGATATCCTGGTTTCGGCGATCTGGAAAAAGGGGATTACTTCTCATACGGTGTACCTGCCCAAGGGTGACACGTGGGTGGATGCCTGGGATCCGAGCAAGGAGTATGACGGCGGGCAGGAGATTACCGTGGATGCCCCGATGTACAAAACCCCGATTTTCGTGAAAAAGTCGAGCAAGATTGATCTGGGTGACATCGATGGTTTGTACCGGGAGTCTTTGGATATTGCCGCGGTAAAACCGGATATCAAGGCTTTGGAACAGAAAGAGTTTGGCAAGTAAAGCTACCTTGAGAGGGTATTCTATTGAAGAAGTGTTTCCAATGCCTGGCGGGGATCATTTGCCTGTGTGCATTGATGGTTTGTCTGGTCGGCTGCCGGGACGATGACGATACGCTCGTAATCAAACTGGGGCATTCGCTGGACATTACCCACCCGGTGCACAAGGCGATGGAGTTTATGCGGGACCGGCTGGAAGAGGAAAGCGGCGGTACGATTACCGTGGATATCTTCCCCAACGAGCAGCTTGGTTCCGAGCGGGAAATGATCGAACTGGTCCAGCTTGGGATTATTGACATGACCAAGACCTCGACGGCCCTGATGGAAAATTTTGTGCCGGAGATGAGTGTGTTTGGTATCCCGTATGTTTTTCGCAGCAATGAGCACATGTGGGAGGTGCTGGAAGGACCTGTCGGGGCGCATGTCAAGCAGTTGGGTGAACCGGTCAAGATTTTCGGTCTGTGTTATTATGATTCGGGCAGCCGCAGTTTTTATACCAAGGATACCCCGATCCATAAGCCTGCGGATCTGCAGGGGCTCAAGATCAGAGTTCAGCAGTCTCCCACGGCGATTGAGATGGTCAAGGCCCTTGGCGGTTCGCCGACGCCGATTGCGTGGGGCGAGCTTTATACTTCGCTTCAGCAGGGGGTTGTGGACGGAGCGGAGAACAACCCGCCGAGTTTTGAGACTTCGCGGCATTTTGAGGTTTGCAAGTACTATACACTCGATGAGCATACCCGCGTGCCGGATATTGTCATTATGAATTCCGATTTCTGGAAAAAGCTGACCGAGGACCAACGGGAATTGATCCAGAAGATTGCCAGTGAGTCGAGTGTGTATCAGCGGAAACTCTGGGAGGAGAAGACCAACCAGTCGCTCGCGATTGTGCGGGGAGGGGGCGTGGAAATTATTATCCCGGACAAGCAGCCGTTTATTGATGCGGTTGCCGAGATGCATGCCTCCTATGCCGGCACGGCGGTGGGAGAGTTACTTGAACAGATTAAACAGACGGGGAAGTGATATGCTTGCATTGATTCGTACCATTCGAGCCGCGGTGATTACAGTTCTGGAATACATGACGATTTTTATGACGGCGGCCCTTGTGCTGGATGTGGTCTGGCAGGTGTTTACACGGTTTATTGTCCGCAACCCGAGTACCTGGACTGAGGAGCTGGCGACGCTTTTGCTGATCTGGGTGTCGCTTTTGGGAGCGGCTTTGGCGTTTCACCGCAAGGGGCACCTGGGTGTGGATTATTTTGTGGGAAAGCTGCCGCAGGCACCCAAAAGGGTGGTTGAGATAACCGTACATATCATCACGGCGGCTTTTGCAATTGTCCTGATTTTTGGCGGGCTGAAAATTGTATCTTTTACGCTGCTGACCAATCAGCTCTCGGCGGCGATGCAGATCCCGATGGGGTATGTGTATCTCATTTTGCCGCTTAGCGGGGGGATTATTCTTCTGCTGAGCATTGAGTCGCTGCTTGAGATGGCCCTGGCATCGCCGGTCAATGAAATGGAAAAGGAGGCCCTGTCATGACAATTCCCGTACTGGTAATGGTGACGACGTTTGTGGTGATGCTGCTGATGAATGTGCCGATCGCTGTGAGTATCGCTATGGCGACGCTGTTTACGACGCTGTGTGTGTCCGGTTCGACCGGTCAGGCGGACAAGGCGATGGTAATGATTGCCCAGCGGATGGCGACGGGGATTGACAGTTTTTCGCTGCTGGCGATTCCGTTTTTTATTCTCTCGGGCATTTTCATGGGCCGCGGGGGGATTGCCAAGCGGCTGATCGATTTTGCCAATACGCTGGTGGGGCGTTTCCGCGGCGGGCTGGCGTTTGTCAATGTGCTTACGTGCATGTTCTTTGGCGCGATTTCGGGCTCTTCCGTGGCGGCGGTTTCGTCGGTGGGCGGCTTTATGATCCCGGAGATGAACCGCAAGGGCTATGACAAGCAGTTTAATGTAGCGGTTTCGACCACGGCGGCGACGACGGGCCTTTTGATTCCGCCGAGCAATATCATGATTGTTTACGCGCTGGTTTCGAGCGGTGTATCCATCGCGGCGATGTTTATGGCCGGTTTTCTGCCGGGGATATTGATGGGGCTGTGCCTGATGGTCGTCAGCGGTGTGATCAGTTTCAAACGCGGATACGGCAGCGAACAGGCGGCTTCACTGGGGCAGATTTTCGATGCGTTTTTACAGGCGATTTTGAGCCTGCTGCTGATTATCATTGTTCTTGGCGGGATTTTGCTTGGGATTTTTACCGCAACCGAGGCGGCGGCCATCGCGGTGGTGTATTCGTTTATCCTGTCTGTATTTGTGTACCGGGAGGTAAAATGGAAGGAAATTCCGGGGATGCTGCTTCAGTGCGGGCTGACGACTTCGATCGTGATGCTTCTGATCGGGGCCTCTTCGGCGATGAGCTGGATTCTTGCGTATGAAAATATCCCGCAGAGTGTCAGCGCGGCACTGCTTGGGCTTTCGGATAATCGGATCGTGATCTTTTTGATTATCAACCTGCTGCTGCTGTTTGTGGGTACGTTTATGGATATGACGCCGGCGGTGCTGATCTTTACGCCGATTTTCCTGCCGGTTGCGATTCAGCTTGGGGTGCACCCGGTTCATTTCGGGATTATCATGATTGCGAACCTTTGCATTGGCCTGTGTACGCCGCCGGTGGGAACGTGTTTGTTTGTCGGCTGCGGGGTTGGGGACACGACGATCAGCAAAGTGACCCGGCCGCTGATGCCGTTTTTCCTGGCGATGGTGGCGGCACTTTTGATGATTACGTATATTCCGGGCCTGTCGCTTTGGATTCCGAAACTGCTTAAGCTAATCTGACAGCGGGAAAGGGTGGTCGCAGAATTTGTCCCATCCGCGGACGGCGATCTTGTCGTACATTTCCATCGCTTCTTCGGCATCTTCCTTCCAGTTCCAGCCGCCTTGTGGGTAGTCGTGGGGGTAATCCGCGACCCTCTTCGCGGTTTCCCGCAACTCGACCAGGCCGGTTTGCACGATTTGTTTCAATTCCGGTGTGCGGTATTGAGGGCCGCGGGCGTACACACGGTATCCGTAATAGGCTTTTGCGCCGCCACGGCGCAGCTTGATGGTAAGCAGTGTTCGGTAAAATGTCTGGTACACATCCCGGTATTGTTCGGGACGCATGTGCGGCCGGGCTTTTTCTATGCCGGCCAGAGCATGGGTACACTGGTCAACCGCGTAATCCTTTTCGGCGATAATATAGCGAAGGTACTCCATGTTCATCAGCTCTTTGGCCTGGACCCAGCCGTTTTCGAGGACGAAGGGGTCTTCCTTGTCAAGTCGGCTGCCGGGCGCTTTATGATACGCCGGGGAGAGGTGGTTTACGATGTCCTTGTAATAGTGGAACTGTTTATTCACATCGCGGCCGATGGTGATATACGGCTGGTCCATCCAGCGGCCTGATACGTGGCGGGAGTAGCTTGAATGACGGTCGAAGTGAAAGAGCGAATGGTTGTTGGTATTGAGACCGAGGGTGTAGAGCCCGCCGAGGATGATTTCTTCCGCATTCTGAAATGGCGGTTTCAAAAAGGGGGCTGCTTTGGAGCCGTACATATTTATCAGGAATGCGTCATGGATTTCTTCGGTTGTGACCTGGGGATTTTCGCAGAGTTTTTGCAGGGTGTACAGGTTGATCTCGGAAGGGCGGTCGATGATGGTGCTGTCCTTGTAGCGGTCGGTGCGGGCGACGTACCCGATGACGTTGGGCAGTTCCTGGTAATATCGCCAGCGTTTCCAGGTGCTTTCTACAAATGTGTTGGCGATGATTCCCTGGCCGTTGTATTCGTGTGCTGTGTCGAATTCGATAATGACCGGGAAGGGGATTTGTTCTACGTAATCCTGCAGGGGGTGTGTCAGGAAGAAATCATGCGGTACCTCTTTGACCATGACTACGAGGTCTTTGGTCTGTACAAGATCGAGGCATTTGAGCATGGAGGCAAGCTCAGCCTTCGTGTAGATGAAAGTCCGGACATAGAGCTTGAGCCCCTTTTCTTCGACGACGACTTGGGCGACTTCGTCGATCACGCGGGCGAGTTTTTCTTCTTCTGTTTTCATTCGCTGCGAGTACTGGTCCTCAGCGTGGGCACCGGTTTCGATGAAGGTCAGGACGATGCCGTTGATGTTGGGCACGAGCGAGAGCATTTTGCGGTAATCTTCGTGAAACCATTGCCAGAATTTTGGGTTGTCCAGGTCGATTTTGCCGCCGGGGCCTGTGCGGAATTTTTGCGGGTAGTAATCGAGGTCATAGAGGGCGTGGTCCCAGAGGACGACTTCGGGGATGCCGGCCTGGTGTGCCTGGGCGGTGAGTTGATTGGCCAGATTACGGTTGAAATCCTCACGTACTTCCTGCAGGTCATGAACGATGGCATGGGAAAGCTGGAGGTGATTGATTTTGTAACCCGGGGCCGCCTGGATCACTTTTTGTCCCATTTGTGAGTAGTCGGTCAGGATGTTCCAGCCGCGGATTTGGCAGGAGGTATGTTCATCGTGGGCCTCGCCGGCTTTGTACCAGGTTTTCAGGTCGCGGCTGCGGGAGAGGGCGAGCTTGTTGTCGCCGCGTCCGAGGTGGCTTTTGTTCTCGCTGCGGCCGGCGTAGAGCAGGTAAAAAAAACCGTCGTGATTGCGCCAGTAGGCGAGGAAGGCGGCATTGGCCCGGTCGTCCGTGTTAAAAGCCTCCTGCTGCATCTCGAAAAAGCGATGGTTGGTCCATTTGGTCCAGTCGCTGTCCTGGGTGCCGTCGCCTGCCATTTCGGAAAGCCTTGTTCGTCCGCCGCCCATTTTGACCAGCAGGTGCCACTTGCCGTCGAAATGGATGAACTGGCCGTTCTCAAACCACTCTTTGTCCGGGCGGCCCAGGCGTTTCCAGCCGGTTTCGCCGATTTGATTCGCAACGGCTACCTGCGGGGTCTGGTTCTCTTTCCATACGAGATAGCACTTGTTATTATGCAACGCGACGGCGGCATCGATGGCCCGAACGGGCTTGCCCTTGTCGTCCTGTGTGATATTTCTTGCCAGGGGCAGGTGCTTTTTCCAGTTTTCAAGGTCTTTGGAAACGGCGTAGAAAAGCTGGTTCTTTTTGCCGGGTTTGTCACCCCAGGAGTTATAGGTGAGGTAATACGTGCCGTTGTGTTCAGTGATATCGGGCGAGCACATGCCGATCCAGCCTTCTTCCATGCCCGACCAGATGAACAGCGGCTCGGAGAAGGTCTTGAAATCGGTTGTTTTGACGCCGACGACGTGGGAGCGTTCCCGTCCGGCCTCCTCAAAAAAGGCGGAAAAGAAGAGGTAGAATGTACCGTCACGGTAGATCATGCCGGCGTCTTTAGTGCTCCAGCCGGGATGGGAGTAGACCGGATTTTTCAGCGATTTCCAGTCGATAAAGTTGCCGCCGCAGGAACTGGAGTATCCACATACGATCAGCGAGAGCAAAAAGAGGATTACAAGCATTCTGCTTTTCATAAGTTCACTCCGATTCATAGAGTTTGCATGTATTACCACTGGCCGGCAGGGGACCAGTTTTTCAGATCCTTGCTGCGTGAGAGGGCCAGTTTGTTGTCGCCGCGGCCGGCATGGGATTTGCTTTGTGTCGATCCGGCGTAGAGCATATAGTAATAGCCGTCGTGGTCGCGCCAGTCGGCAAGGAAGCCCGCGTTGGACCAGTGCTTGGTGTTGAAGTTTTCCCGCGGCATGTGCATGGCAAAGCCGTCCACCCAGGTTTTCCAGCTCATGGGGTCATCCGGGTTGCCCGAGATGCGGTAAAGGTACGGCTCGTGGGGGCTGTAGTCCGTGGAGAGGACGTGCCAGACGCCGTCGATCATGAGGAATTCCCAGTTTTCATGTTTCATGCCGTTCCATTTGCCGTCCTGCATCAGGAAAGTCAGGTATCCGTCGCCGATGAGTTCGAAATCGCCGTCGAGGCTGCGGGACCGGGCGACGCGGTTTTGCTTGACCTTGTCATCGCCGACTTTCCAGTCTTGCCAGACGACGTAGTAATAGCCGTTGTGTTTGGCAACCGCGACATCGATCAGGCTGGCGTGGCCGGTGAGGTTGCGGGCGATAGGTTTATGCTGGTCCCAGTTCATCAGGTCGTCACTTTCGGCGTAAAAGCCCTGGTTACGCATCCCGTTGGGGTGGGTGTCGCCCCAGGAGTTATAGGTCAGGATGAACTTGCCGTCGATTTTTGAGATGTTCGGTGAGCACATCCCCGTCCAGCCGTCGTCCTGACCGTCCCAGATGAACAGCGGATCGGAGAACTCGATAAAATCGTGCGTGCGAACGCAGGAGATGTGGCTGCGAATTTCGCCGTCGTCGAAGAAAAAGGCCGAGAAGAACACGTAGAACCAACCGTTTTCATGGATCATGCAGGCGTCCTTGGTGCTCCAGGTCGGGTACGAGTAGATGGGGTTTTTCAGTTCGCCCCATGAGATAAACGGCCGCTCGACGGGTTTTTCGACATGGTCGAGGTAATTGTTTCTGATCGTGAGCTTTTTGTTTTCGTCGCCGATGAGCTTGAGAAAATGGGTTGTCCTCTCGGGGGCACTGCACGCGTGCATGAGTACATTTTCGGTTTTTTCCAGTGTAATCACCGGCTGACCGGGGCGGGGCCTTTCGGTGCTTACGCGGTGCAGTTCGATATTTTCCGTGTTCTGGAAAACAAATGCGGCCCCCTGGCGGACATTTGCCGTAAAGTCGTTAAGGGCGATGCCGTCCACGTATTCGCATTCAAATCCTTTTTTGGCATTGTTGACATGGACATCCGTGAAGCGAAGGTCGCGAATGTTCATTTCTTCAAGACCAATGACTTCCGCGACTTTTTCGCAGTCGCTGACGTCGATGTTGCTGAAATGGAAGTCATGAAAACGCGGTGTGCCCTCATTGACCGGCTGGGGCTCGGTTCGTGTGTACTGCTTGGTGATGGAAAACGCCGCTTTCACATCCCGCATGACCAGGTTGGACGCCCGGATATGCTCGACGACTGCCCCGCGTCTGCGGGCGGTTTTAATGCGCAGGCCGCGCATGGTTCCGTCGAATATGCAGTTGGTGATCGTCACGTTTCGGACATCGCCAGAGGTCTCGCTGCCGATGACCACACCGCCGTGGCCGTGCAGGAAGATGCAGTTGGCGATGGTTACATTCTCGCAGGGGATGCCGACGCGGCGTCCGTCTTCGTTGTAACCGGATTTGATGGTCACGCAGTCGTCGCCGCAGTCAATATAGCAATTAATGATCCGGACATCCTGGCAGGAATCCGGGTTGACGCCGTCGGTATTGGGGGATTCAAACGGCTGGTTAATCGTGATGTTATCCACGGTGATATCGCGGCAGTAGACCGGGTGGATCGTCCAGGAAGGGGAGTCCTTGAAGTTGAGATCGCGGATCAGGACATTTTCGCAGCGATAAAGGTTAATCATCCGCGGGCGGGGATATTTCAGGGCGGACCCCGGAGGATTGTCCGGTTCACGTTCCCGGATGCCGAGTTTTTTTCGGAGTTTTTCGGTCTGTATTTCTCCATCCCACCAGACCTTGCCCTGGCCGTTGAGTGTTCCGCGACCGGTGATTGAGACATTTTCAAGGTCCATACCCGTAATCAGCGAGGCGTAGATTTTCCGCTCGATACCCTCCCAGCGGCCCTCGATGACCGGATATTTTTCAATGTTCTGATGGGCCAGCAGCGTTGCACCGGAACTGACGTGGAAATTCACATGGCTGCGGAGGAAGACCGGGCCGGTCAGATAAATTCCAGGTGGTACGGTCACGGTTCCTCCGCCGGCTTTGCCGCAGGCATTCACCGCTTTTTGGATGGCCTCTGTGCAGAGCGTCTTGCCGTTTGACACCGCCCCGTAATCGAGGATATTATAGGTGCCCTGTGCCCAAAGCGGACCTGTGAACAGTACAATACAGATGGAAATGATTAAAAAATGCCTTGTGAGAAAGCTGCTTTTGCCGCTTTTCATAAATATCCCTCTCATAAGTACCCGTTATTCATTTTTACTCTATACTTTCAGGTAGATTATAAAAGCTCCTTGCGAAACGAACCACCAGAAAATGAAAAATGTACCAATTTGAAACACCGCTTTGGGGCTGAAAAGTCAAACCTTATCGGCTCAAGCCTGTTTTGTGGATTCAATGGAAAGTAATTCTTGACCCGGTGGGGGTATTTTTGTATAATCTCTTGTGGAGTAGGAAGTTTTTTATCGGTTTATTCTTCAGGAGTATGGTGGTGAAAAAAACAGGCCCATTTTTCTTGTCGGGGCGATCCCAGTCGTTCGCTCGGTTTACTTGCATTTCTATAGGGCCCATTTGCTGCCATCTCATCCCATCGAATTGTATGAACTTTTACCGGACATTTTTTTTAATCTGAGATTTTATGCGCAAAAGGTGCGTTTTCCCAAAGCAGCCCCCATAATATCTTTTGGGTATATCCCAAAGGGGCAGGGCTGTAAACAATAGACTACTGCGGTAATTTCCAATACCGCTCTCTGATGAGGATTAATGCTGCACTTTGGCCGGTCGATAAAACCGGCCTTTTGCATGCGCGAAAGTTGAGTTATTCATGACGCAGCGCGATGATCGGATCGACCTTTGCCGCGCTGGCCGCGGGATAAAGACCGAAGACAATCCCGACTCCCATACTGATAAACAGCGGGAAAATCACGCTTTCAAGCGTAATTACCGTGGGCATCTTGGCGAACAGGGTAATGACCCAGGGGATCAAAATTCCGACACCCAGGCCGACGATGCCGCCGAGTGTTGAAAGTACGACCGTTTCGATCAGGAACTGAATGATAATCTGCCGCCGCTTGGCCCCGATGGCCCGGCGAATACCGATTTCACGCGTTCGCTCCGTAACCGAGGCGAGCATGATGTTCATGATCCCGATTCCGCCAACGAGCAGGCTGATACTGGCAATCGAACCGAGAACGATATTGAAGGTCCGCTTGGTGGCCTCGGCCTGCTTGAGCAGGGCCAGGGGGACGCTCATTTCGTAATCCTTTTTCTTGTGGAAACGTTCAAGCATGCGTTGGATTCCCGCTGCGGTGGACTCCACGTTTTCGATTTCATCCACCTGTACGATAATCTGGTGGAGTTCTACCATTTCACGGATGAAACTGCCGGAGGTGAACTTGGAGAAAACATCTCCGAAATAGGTTCGCGCGGTGCTAAGCGGAATATACACATCCACCTGCTGATCCGGTATCTGGATGTTGCCCGCCAGGCCGGATTCGCTTTGAATGATCCCGATGATCTCAAAGGCATCGCCTCCGATTCGGATGTTCTGACCGATGGTGTTTCGGGTTGCGAGCAGTTTACGAGCCCCGTATTCAGTCAGGACCGCCACGGAACCAAATTCCTCTTCATCCGCACTGGAAAAATTGCGTCCCGCGAGGATTTTTCGGGGGACCAGCTCAAACCATTCACTGGTGGTTCCAACCACACGCAGTTCGAGCGTTCTGGCGTCCAGCCTGGACTCTTTTCGCAGAAGTTTGGCCGGGGCCGCTTTTTTGACATGGGCAAAGCTGTCTCGTATGCGGTCGTCGTCAAGGTATTTGAGGCCGAACATACTCAGGAACGACCGCTGCGTCTGGCTGGACTGATCCTCGACAGGTTTTATCGATGTGATAATAATATTGTTGCTGCCGAGTTTCTGGATTTGGCTGAGGGCCTCTTTGCTGGCGCCCTCCCCAACGGCGAGCATGGCCACGACCGACCCGACGCCGAAAACCACACCCAGCATCGTCAAAAAGGAACGAAGCTTGTGCAGCATCAGGTTTTCAATACCCAGCAAGATGTTTCGGACGATTTTTGAGTGTTTCATATTTGGCTCTAATCGATTTTTTCGATATATCCGTCTTTCATGTGAAGACGATTTTTAGCGTAGCGGGCGATATCGGGTTCATGCGTTACCATCAGGATCGTTTTGCCTTCTTCGTTGAGCTGCTTTAGGATTTCCATGATCTGGATACCGGTTTTGCTGTCGAGGTTTCCGGTCGGCTCGTCAGCAAGGATCAGTTCCGGGTTGCCGGCCAGGGCACGTGCAATGGCCACACGCTGCATCTGGCCGCCGGACAGCTCGGCAGGGCGATGGTCCAGCCGGGATTCAAGCCCGACCCTTTCGGCCAGTTTTTGGGCTTCTTCCTGGCTTTGTGCTTCTTCCCAGCCGAGGTAATACATCGGCAGTTCGATATTCCGCTGGACGGTTAACTGCGGGATCAGGTTAAAACTCTGGAAGATAAAGCCGATGTACTTGAGCCGAATGTCGCTCAGTTCGTCGTCGTCGAGACGGCTGATGTCCTGTTTTTCGAGGACATAGCTGCCTTTGGTTGGTTTGTCGAGGCAGCCGAGGATGTTCATAAGCGTACTTTTGCCCGAACCGCTGGCGCCCATGACCGCCCAGAAACTCCCGCTTTCAAATGAAAACGAGACATCGGAAAGCGCATGCACCTGCTGGGTGCCCATCTCATAGATTTTGTATATGTTTTCAAGCTGTACGATATTCATGCCGGTGCCTGAGAGATTATTCTGCCTGCTGCTGTTTCATGTACTGTTCACGCATTTTTTTCCGCTCTTCCGGCGTCATATTCTCGATCTTCTTTCGCAAGGCCTCCTTTTGCTCATCGGTCAAATTCTCGAGGTTGGGCATACCGCGGCCTTTTACCTTATCTTTGCCGTTCCTGCTTTTTTCTTCATTGGCCTTTTCTTCCTGCTGACGCTTTAGCGATGTGTCCAGTGCCTCGCCGATTTTGTCTTCCAGCGACATTTCCACTTCGCCCGTATCTTCTTTCGAATGATCTTCCTTGCCATTGCGCAGGTCGGTTACCGTGCCGGCCTCGAGAGGAGGTGTCAGCAAAACCTTATCGCCGTCCCGGATGCCGGAGATGACATGGACCATTTTGTTATTGTCGAGGCCTAGCTCGACCTTGAGCGGCTCAAAGCTGCCGCCTTTTTGTACGTAGATATGCGGTTCGGAACCGATCTGAATGACTGCCTGGATCGGCACGGCAATCACATCCTGGTACCTGGCTACAATGATTTCCGCCTGGCAGCTCATCCCGGTTCTAAGGTCCGGGTTCTCGGACTGGAGCTGGATTTCGGAGTCGTATACTTTCAGGTCCGGATTCATCCAGAAGCTCTGTGCATCGGGAAGCGGTGCGATCCGCTCGACGGTTCCAAAGAATTGCCGGCCCTGGAGCGCATCGACCCGGACGACCACGGGCAGGCCCAGGCGGGTTTTCTTGAGGTTGGATTCGTGGATCGAAATTTCCGCGTTTGATTGATTTCCGCGCGGCAGGTAGATCAGTTCCTGTCTCTCTCGAACTTCCTGTCCTTCGTCGAGGGGTTCCTGGTTACCACCACGCCAGCCGCCGCCCTGGGCACTGGTGGCGTAGATCACGAGTCCATCGGCCGGGGCGTAAATTTTGGTTTTGGAGATCTGTTCGATCACGTACTCCAGGCGGTCTTTTTGCCGTACGTATTCCGCTTCCCGGGCCTTGAGATTTGCTTCCGCCTGGATGACATCTGCGCGGGCTTTTCGATTGACACGTTCGAGGGCCATCTCCGCCTGGGAGACATCACTCTCCAACTGGGCAATCTTTCGTTTATAGGTATAGTTTACCAAAAGTTCCTTTTGTTTTTTGGCCAGTTCGAGGTTCAGTGAAATCTTTTTCTGCTCGATTTCATCCGCTTTGAGTTCTGTGGAGGAGATATAGTCGTCTTCTTTAAGCTTGATCGACCATTTGAGCTTTTCATTTGCGCGGGTCAGCTCTTCTTCCAGCCTCGTAATATCCGCATCGGCCTTGTCCAGTTCATATGGAAATTCGCCCTCGATATATTTTTCAAGATCCTGCTTCGCGAAATCCAGGTCGAGCTGGGCAAGGTCGACATCGCTTTTCGCCTTATTCTCCGCGACAGCGAGGTTTTCCTGGGCGCTGATGAAAGAGGATTCGGTATTCTGTACGCGAATATCCTGTTCGACACGGCGTTCTTCGAGGTCGCTCGAATCCAGCTCGATGAGCAGGTCACCTTCCCGGACCCGTTTGCCTTCATCAATGAGCGTGATAATCGTGTTTCGACCTTCGACTTCATTTTTGATGATAATCTGGTCCCGGGCCTTAATGGTACCCGATTCCGTGAAACTGATGACCAGCGGGCCTTTTTCGACAGTGTAAAAGGGCTGGTCTTCGACGTTTGCCGTTGAGCCTTTACCAACTTTCGTTAGGAAAAAAGCCCCGGCAATGATTGCGATAGCTATGAGTACGATTATCAGTTTCTTCATTTTCATTGATCCCATTTTTCCGGTTCAAATTCTTTCCACAATCCATCGGGTGTGACTTCGAGAATTCCCATATCCCGCTGGATTTCAAGCTCAGCGATGCGGTATTCCACGACAGCCGACGTAAATGCATTCTGGGCTGAAAGCAGTGCATCCTGAGCTTCAAGCAGGTCACGTGTCTGGGCTCGGCCCGCTTCCAGGAACATATTTACGCTTTTGACGCGTTTTTGTGCAACAAATACTGATTTTGCCTGGATGTAGATATTTTCTCTCGCCAACAGGAGGTCCCGCAGGGTATTGATGATCTGTGATTTGATTGTGTCTTCCTCGCTCTGGGCCGTTCGAACTGCTCGTTCAAGGGTGATAAAACTGTTGCGGTAATTAACGCTTTCCTGCGTGCGTTCAAAGGGCAAATTCAGTGTTGCTGTAGCGGAATAGGTTCCCTTGCTGGTCCGGATTCTTGCGTCCTCGAGGTCTGCGCTGGTTACGGTTCGCCGTGAGCCGAGATCGGTCGAACCGAAAAGCGTCAGCTCGGCTCCGAGGTTATCGGCAGCGACCACAACTTTCCGCTGGGCGTCAAACACTTTGCCCAGTGTGGACATCAGGTCCATGCGTTTTTCCAGTGCCACGCCGATTGCGTATTCTTCGTCAAACTCATAGGGTCCTGCGTCCTTGTAGTCGGGCCCCTTGAGGACCACCGGAGCCTGGGCGGAGGGAATCTTGAGCTTGTCGCCATCCATGCTCTCGACTGCGATGGTGTCGATCATTTCCTGGTACTGGTCGGCAAGCAGCTTTAGATCATTTGGGCTCAGTTCGATATTTGCATCCGGGGGCAGGCCGAGAAAGATCTTAAATGCATCAAGCTGTCGTTTATAATTTTGAGTGGCGGATATCCAACGCTGGCGGGCGGAAAGTTCATTCTGCACGGCCTGGTCGACTTCGATTTCCTTAATGCGTCCGGCGTCGGCCAGGCGGCGGCTTCTGCGGGCGAAACGGATACGGCTGCGATAGTCCGCTTCGCTGTTGTTTACCGAGTCGAGCTGGCGGAGAACCCCGAAATATCTGCTTGCGACATCGACAACAAATTCGCGTTTAAAGCGTTCAAAATCCCAGAGTGCGTAAAGTACATTTCGCTGGGCCTGTACGAGAGGTTCGGTAACAATATGCCGCCCGGAGCCGCGACCGAGCGGAATTGAGACGGTGGCATCCCCGGCAAGGCCCATCGAGGAAGCCCCGCCCATTGTCAGGAGATTGGCCAGGTCGATCGCCAGGGAACTGGACAGGTCCATGCCGTTTTCCAGTTTACGGTCGACACTGAAATCCCCGGTTTGCACGGTACCGCTGACGGCCCGGCTTCCTTTGGTGTTTGTGCTGATCAGACTTGATATCTGGGCGTTAAACGTATTGCGGAAGTCGTCGCGTTCCAGTTCGAGGGCCAGCGCGGAGCGGAATACATCCTCCTTTTGCTGCTGGTAGGAAAAATTATTCCGTGCCGCGATTTGAAGTGCATCAATCAGGTCCAGAGTGATTGTATCGCTGATATCGACAACATAGGGGAAATCCGATCCAAAATTGGGATAATTCGGTTCCGGCCAGTGTTCGACCAGGTCCATGGCCTGCGGTCCGAGGCTGGTATTGGAGGTGATCTGGAGATTCTGGCGGATTAAAACCCGGTGCCGGAGGATATCACTGGGCCTGTTGATGGTAAAATCATACTCTTTGCCCAGTGCCTTTTGCTGATAGTCTGAAATGATGTCATAGGCCGTTTCGTCCATCTCCTGGCGGTATTCCCGGGGCTGCTGGCAACCGAAGAGGAAAAACGAGGTCAATAAAAGAAGCGCAAAGATTCTGCACGATTCACATCCCGTTGGTAAAAATCTGATTCGCTGATTCATATTCTGTACAAAATAAGACCAAAATCCATTTTTTAATTAGACGTATGAGAATACAGATTGTTTCAGATATTTTATATAAATTTTTAATTTTATCTATCTTTATGTTCTTTTTAGAAGACTGCCCCGGAAAACAGGAAGTATAGAACCAGCATTACGATAATGAGCAATCCGCTTAATAACTTGTAATTTCCGATGCCGGGCCATCCTTTATCCCGCAGCGGCTCCAGGGGAGACTTCCAAACCAGTTTTGCCTTTTCATCCGTCAGCGGCTCGGGGCAAATCAGGGAACCGGTCAGCATAATCACGGCACAAATACACGCCAGGCCGAAACCTGCGAGCATAAACGGGACATTCCACCAGTCGTATCCTCTAAAGTCGATGATAAATACGGTCAAGCCCATCAGGGATCCAATGACCATTGTAAGAATTGAACCCATGGAACTTGCCTTTTTCCAGAATACACCAAACAGGAAAACGACGGTAATCGGCGGGGCGATATAGCTGATCGAGGCACTGATGCCCTGAAACACGGTAGGAAATTTTCCGCAAAACGGAGACCATATTACCGCCAGAACCATACATACAAAGGTGACCACCCGGCCGATAATCACCAGTTTTCGTTCAGAAGTTTGCGGTTGGAAGCGTTTGTACAGGTCATACGTAAACAGTGTTGCAGCGGAGTTGAGCGCCCCGGATACAGTACTCATCAGAGCGGCCATCAGGGCCGCAGCGATCAGGCCTTTTAACCCGACCGGCAAAAGCTCGGTAATCATGTGGGAATAGGTCTGGGCGGCATTTACGGTACCGTCATCATTTAGCGGCATAGCGCCGATGAGGCCTTTGTTAACCAGGGCAAAACAGATCAAACCGGGCAGGACGAAAATAAACACCGGCAGAATCTTGATAAACCCGGCAAACAGCGGGCCGACACGGGCATGGTTCTCATCTTTTGCACCCAGAACCCGCTGGACGATGGTCTGGTCCGTGCACCAGTACCAGATGCCGATGATCGGGTATCCAAGCAGTACCGAATACCACGGAAGGCCCGATGGGTCGCCCTTGGGGCGAAGAACGGTAAGCTTGACCGGCTCGATGGCTTCGGTCAGGCCGGACCAGCCGCCGACTTTGTCGAAGCTGATCGCCGTCAGGATAATTGCACCGAGCAGCAGGATGATCGTCTGGACCGATTCAGTCAGTACCACGGCCATGAGTCCGCCGACGATGGTGTAAAGGCCTGTCAGCGCGGCGATCAGGATGATACTGACCATTTTATCAATTCCGAATATCCCCTCGATTACCACGGCCCCGGCATAGAGCGAAAAGCCGATGTGGATGAACACGGCGGAAATGATCGATAAAAAGGCGAGCCAGTCCCGGCTGGCACGGCTGTAACGCTGTTCAAGAAAGTCCGGCAGAGTCGTAACATTCGACCGGATGTAAAAAGGGGCGAAAAACAATGCCAGGATAATCAGGGTAAACGGGGCCATCCATTCGAAGTTGCCGAACGCCAGGCCGTTGGTGTAGCCTTCTTCGGCAAGGCTGACCAGGTGAACGGTTGAGATATTGGTGGCAAACAGGGCCAGGCCGATCACCGGCCAGGTCAGGCTTTTGCCCGCGAGGAAATACTCATTGGCACCTTCGGTCTTCTTTTTGCGAAGACCAGCCCAGCAGCCAAGACCCACTACAAAGAGAAAGTAAATGACAATAATTGCTGTGTCTACAAAACCAATGTTCATTGTTTTCTCCTTATCCCCCGGCTCATCTTTTTAAAAACCGTACCCTGTTTTATTACGTAAGTCCGGCATTGTAATTGCTGTCTCTGCATTCCGCAAGACAATTTCCCATTAGAAAGGTCTTGAAAATGCCAATTGTTACAGATATGATTCGCAAGATTCTTACTTAAAGACCGGCTGAAAGGGATTTTATGAAAAATCGCACATCAAGGCAATTAGGGTTTATTCATAATGTGGGTTTGAGGGCGTTTTTGGTTTTATTTGCACTTTTGGTGCTGATGGGGGGCGGCTGCAAGAAAAAGCCTGATTCTCGAAATGGTTTGGAGGCGAAGGAGTTTTTTATCTCCCTTGACGGCAGTGATGAGAATCCGGGAACGAAAGAGGCGCCTTTTGCGACCCTCGAACGGGCCCGGGATGAAATCCGCAAGATGGACCGGCGAAACATGGAGTATGATTCGGTCATTGTCAATCTCCGGGAAGGTACCTATCCGCTGAACTGGCGGTTTGAACTGCGGCATGAAGATTCCGGGAGTATGTATTGCCCGATTGCTTACCGGGCCTATCCTGGTGAAAAGGTTACGCTAAGCGGTGCGAAGCCCGTACTCGGCTGGAAAAAGGTGCAGGATGCTCCCGAAGGTGTCGAACCCGAGGTTGCGAAAAACCTGTGGCAGGCAAGTATTCCGATCGGCTGGTTTCCGCATTTTCTGTATGTCGAGGGTGAACCGATGCTGCTGGCACGGTACCCCAATGAAGGATTCCTCGAAGGCGATGAGGGCATCCAGTTTTTCGGCAATCCGGGTCCGGAGGGTCAGCTTGTTCGCTTTCCGGAGCAAATCCGGAAGTTTTTGCCATACCTGCCCAACAATGGCGATGTCGAGATGAGCTGGATTCCGATTATATGGGCCAATGGCGTTTCGGTTCTGCGGGATTTTGATGTTGAAGAAAACACCGCACGCCGGCACAGCAAGAATGTGCTCTACAAGGGCAGCACGAAAAAGGACTGGATGCGGGGCAACCGCTTCCGCCTGCAGAATGCCCCGGTGTTTATCGATATGCCGGGTGAATTTGCCGTGGATTCACAAAAGGGCATCATTTACCTGTGGCCTAAGGAGGATGGCCTGGAAAATAAAACCGTCCTGGCTCCAAAGCTGTACGAGCTTGTGCATATCGAAGGGACAGACAAGGGCGGGTATGTCTCCAACATCCTATTCGAAGGCATTACTTTCTCACATACCGACCGCATGCCGGAGGATCAGTGGCCCGACCAGTGGCTCAAACGCAACTTTGAGAATCCTGATGCCGCGTTTTTTATTGAGAACGCCCAGCAAATTACCGTCAGTAATTGTAAGATGCTCCATGTGGGTACCTTTGGCATTACGCTCAATAAAACGGCGAGGGACTGCTGGATCATTGGCAATGAGATCGCCTATACCGGCTGCGGGGGCATTCAGCTTTTGGGGTACGGCCCGGGGCTGAAATACGAAAATCGAAACAACACGATCTATCGTAACCTGATCCACCACATCGGCAAAAACGATTATATGCACAGCGCTGCCGTTTCGCTCTACCAGAGCGGGGGTAACGAAATTTCGTTCAATTATATCTATGATGGTCCGTATGCAGGGATCGTTATGGTAGGAGCCTATTACGATGATTTAAACGATATGCGCCGCGGCAACTGGACACCCGAACGGGACCTTGTGATTCTTCACACCGATGCCTATGGTAATTTTGAGGACCAGTACCAGGTGCGCTGGGAGGACTTGCCCGAGGGATCGTATGAACGCTGGAAGGAAGGGACCGGCACCTTTACGGAACTGGATTTTTCCCGCTATTTGCACTGCCGGGATAACAAGATTCACCATAATGTTGTTTCCAACTGCATGAACGGACTGGCCGACGGCGGGGCATTATACTGCTGGTGTAACGATTTGGGCAATGAGTGGTATGAGAATCTCGTTAAGGACAGCGGTGATAAGACAATTTATCTCGACGATGTAATTCATGGAACCGTGCTTCGTGATAACCTCTGCTGGGGCAAGGGCGGAACAATCACCAAGGGGCAGAACTTCTGGTACGGCAATGAGTTCAGCTACCCCGAGCGGCCGGCAGGTTTTTACCGGCAGCTTGATTATATTTATAGTATGATGAAATCCATGGGGGGGTGTCCCGGTGAGATTGATATGGAAATTCCCGTATTCGAGATCGACTGCAGTGATGGACGGCTCTTTTATGATTCCCGGCAGGTGGCGATCGATAATTTTACGGATTCGTCCGGGATGGCAGGTTTCCCCGGCGAGTCATCCGCCAAACAGTCGCTCGTGAAGATTTATTATACCCTGGATGGCGACGATCCGAGCTCTGACAGCACCCTTTATACCCAGCCGTTTACGATAGACAAAACCACCACCGTCAAGGCCGCAGCGTTTAAGGATGACAAGCAGCAGGGGCCGATGGACGTGATTACCTTTACGAAGATCAATCCGCCGCAGGTGCCGGATTTTCCGCTGGATAAGAAACGCGAGAAGAACCGGGTGGAGTACAGCTTTAGTAAATCGAACCATGCCTGGATGCTGAGCAACCTCGACGGTTATAAAGTCCGCGGGCGAAAATATACGAGGGGTATCGATATGCTCGGCCGCGACAGGATTACCTGCAAACTGCGGCCCGAGTACAAGCGTTTTGTCGCGATGCTGGCGGCGGATGATTCCTCGGATGTCCGGGCCCAGTGCGTGATGGAGATTCTCGTAGACGGTAAAGTGGTGTATACCTCGCCGACGCTGCGGGGTAATGGCCTGCCGGTTCATATGGATGTGCCGATTCCCCCCGGCAGCAGGGAAATGGTGATCCGCTCGAAGTCATTCGGGCATATGTACTGGAATTATGTGGCCTGGATCCACGCGGGCTTTATGCGGCAGTAGGATTAGACATCGTCCGGGATGAGTTTCAGGGCCTCTTTGGCGGGGATGATCTGCGTTTTGCCGTCCAGCCGGATGACGACATCGTAGCCCAGCAGCGCCTTGCGTTCGTACTCTTCCTTTACGGCCTGCTGAAGGCATTTACCGGCCTCAATTGCGAATTTAGAGAATTTTTTTGTACTCATCAGCTACTCTTTTTATTTCATTATAGATATCACTATCTATACCATTTATTGTTAATGCTGTCAATTCAAAAACGGGCAAAGGAATTGCGTCGGAATTGTCATAAACAAGAATCCTGCTGCATAGCGGAATATACAGATTCAGCAGGTTGTACATGATTCTTGGATATCTGCGGTAGATTGCATCTTTGGGGATATCGTGTGTAAGAAAACTCTAAGGCCAAAGCGGTTCCATTAGCCGCACTGTAGAGAAATCGTTAGAGAATACGGGTTTTATGCGGCAGTAGGATTAGACATCGTCCGGGATGAGTTTCAGGGCCTCTTTGGCGGGGATGATCTGCGTTTTGCCGTCCAGCCGGATGACGACATCGTAGCCCAGCAGCGCCTTGCGTTCATACTCTTCCTTTACGGCCTGCTGGAGGCATTTTTCCGCCTTGATGGCAAATTTTGAAGGCTTCTGTTCATTCATTGGTTTTGGGTGTTTCAAAAAAAACTGATTGTTTCTATTACTAATGTTGGCTAAAATACTCTTTCCACTCATCATCATATTTTTCGAACAACTCACAAGTATGATCAATTAAATCGAGAACTTTATTAAGTGAATCCACAGAAAATTGAATATATTCATGTTGAAAGCCATTACTGTCAACCTTTAATTTATATAAAGTATAGCCGTCAGTATGGGCACTCTCCCAATCAGCATGCACAACAGCATTTCTTAGATTGCCAACTTCTTTTAAAGAATCATATAAAGTTTTGAAAATAGATATTTTAGTTTCTAACAAAAACTGTCTGCCATTTGTTAGTCTCTTGAATAATTCAACTTTTTCATTATATGATCTTCCATATATTGCGTGAAGACCTAATTCATCGCAATCCTCATCAAATAACTCACAAATTGTTGAATTAAGGAGTTGTTCAAGAGTGTTAAAACTATGTAGGGCTTGCTGAATAATTTGGAAGTTCTTTTTTTACAATGGGATGGGGTT
>CAYVUI010000017.1:0-46543 GCA_964454745.1 uncultured Pirellulales bacterium
TAAGTAGAAACAGCTTAGATTTTGGATTATTTACATCTATAATAAGATTTCTATCTACTGCGGTCTACTCTTCAACTTTCTACTATTCAGAGATTCTGTAAATTCCTTCTTTTCAAGTCGTTGCGTCAGGTGATTCTTCGATTTCGCTATTTTGCCATTTCCTGTGAAGTCTTTCTTTATTTTGCTTATAATAAGCGGTTATAAATGGTAGGTCTTCCTTTTGTTCCTCCAATCTGTCTATCACCTCCTGAATCTCATCCATATCAAGCAACATCTTATTAATAAAGCCTTTAGAGCCAAATTGAGCTACCTTTTCATAAAATTGCAGAGCTTCTACATATTCATCATTCTTGATAGCCATATCCCCAAGCAGTTTATACAGATACGGATCATGTCCTTTGGTCTTCATTTTATAGTCGAGGGCTTTTCTTAAGGCATTTTGAGCCTCTTCAATTTGACCGTTCCACCAATACGTTTCGCCAAGATCTCGATATGCATTATACATTAATCTATCTTCGGGTTCAGAGGCGATTATATTTTGGTATAATTGAATGGCACGTGCATATTCCCTTTTCTTATTAGCGATGTATATAGCCCGAACATGTGTAAAGAAAGTTTTCCAGTTTTTAGGCTTTGAAAAGAATTTCAGCATTTTTGTTATGGAGATCATTGCTACCTCAGAGTGAAACTTTTCCTAAGCGGTATCATATCTTGGAAAGATTGGTTTTGCTCTTGTTTTTTAACGAAAAAGTGGGTAAATAGTCGAAAAATTCAGGTACAGCCGGGATTTTGGAATCATAGCATACTTGAAATGACCAGATAAGCAGTAAAACCGGAGAAGAAATGCCTGAAACACCAACGGATATCGTGCCGAGCGAGCAGAATTTGAATGAGACGGCACAAAGTGCGGTCGAGATGCTCAAGAACATGGTTTCACAGTTGTTTGATATGATGGGGGACAAGCCGGGGCAGTTTCTGTGGGAGCAGGTCACGCTTTCGACGTGGATCCAGGCGGTGCTGATCCTTACTTTCGGGATTGTGTGCATTTTGTACGGCTGGCGGGTGTTTAAGATCCTGGCGGTGGTGGCGCTGGCGATTTTGGGGGCGATGCTGGGCTCGGCCGTTGGCAAGTATTTTAATCATGGAAGCTTAGGTGCGGTGGCCGGTTTGATAGGGTTCGGGCTTTTGACGCTGCCTCTGATGAACTGGGCGGTTCGGTTCCTGGGGACACTGGTTGCGGGTTTTACGCTGGCGGGGCTGGCATTTTCGGCGGGGGCGCAGGATATTTATGTTCTCGCGGCGTTTATTATCGGAATGCTGGTTGGATTAATTTTTTCCTTCCTGTTGTTTAAATCGATTATTATCCTTTCGACGAGTTTTGCCGGCGGGGTGCTTACGGTAACCGGCTCACTGGCAGCACTTTACCTGATTGAATCGGGGGCGGTGGCCGAGCCGCATATCGCCAATGACCTGATCTTCAAATATCAATGGTTCGTGCCGCTGATGACGATCGGGGCGATGATTGCCGGGTTTGTCTCTCAGAACAAGCTTGCCAAGGCTGAAAAGAAGGAAAAGAAAGATAAAGATTAGAACTCATTTCATAACTCATATTTTACACCTGCAAAGCAGTTATGAAACCAGTTCGTAATTATCACTGCCTTTAGAGGAGGCATAGAGCATTGATTGGGGCGGGGGGAGTTTGTGGTCTTTGCCGGTGTAGTTTGTCTGCATTGTCAAAAACTGCCGGCAGCTTCCAAGTTTGAAGGGCCTTTTTTACGTAATTTTTCCGCTTTAACCGCTTCTAACAATATCCAAACATATCACTAATCAAACGCACACACAGTGCGGTTATAGTCCCATCCCTTGAGGTCGTACTTCTTGTATGTACCTATATTGATGAAAACTGTGAATTAACAGTAACAAAACATGTTGCTCATCAAACCCATACATTGGTGTGGTAGTTTGGTGGTTGAAATGAGAACGAGTTCTTGAATCAGGAAGCCTTTTCGGGGTTTTGGGCCCCGCAGGGCGGTAAAAACCGGTTATCTACGTGTCTTAAGACAGATAGATTTAAGCATAGATGTGAGTGTAGAGACAATAATTGAATTGACGTTTACGAGGCAGGGTGTTGAAAAGCGGGTGCGTTGCCCGTTGTTTCAATGTTCTGGCACAAATTCTTCTGTAAGGAGATTGAATGATGAAATTTAGAGTAGCTTTAATTGCAATTCTGGCCCTGGCGATTGCTGGTGCCGCAAGTGCTGCTGAGATCATGGTGGGTGATTCTACACCGGGTGCTCAGGCAGCTGACCTGATCTCAGTATCCACCACAT
This sequence comes from uncultured Pirellulales bacterium, assembly GCA_964454745.1. GTDB lineage: Bacteria > Planctomycetota > Phycisphaerae > Sedimentisphaerales > Anaerohalosphaeraceae > CAYVUI01. The sequence goes on from CAYVUI010000017.1 coordinate 2,331, forward strand.
GGACAGCAGACAACACGTACAACCTTAAGGACCAGATTTTTGTAATGCCTGGTGCCACGCTGACCATCGAAGCCGGTACTCTCATTGCCAGTGACACCAATGGTGGCGATGCTACCAATGGTGGTGGTGGTTCACTCGCGATTACCCGCGGTGCTCAGATTATGGCTAAGGGTACTCCCTGCAGCCCGATCATCATGACTTCCAAGAATGATGATTTCCAGACCTGGCGTGCTTCTGCTAACGAGTGGGGCAACCTGACGATTATGGGTAACGCACTGGTTTCTAACTCTTTTGAGTCTGGTAACAAGTGTCCCAACGGTACGACAGAGTCTACCATGGAAGGCCTGACGGTTCCTTCCGGTCAGCCCGCCAGCTTGATCAAGTACGGTGGAAATGATGATGATGATGACAGCGGTTGTGTTAACTTCGTATCGCTTCGTTACGGTGGTAACGTAATCGGCCTGAACAATGAGCTCAATGGTATGTCTCTTGGCGGTCTCGGTCGTGCTACTGACATTCACCACGTTGAAATCATGAACAACGTTGACGATGGTATCGAAATCTGGGGTGGTACTGTTAACCTCAAGTATGTCAGCATCTGGAACATTGGTGACGACAGCTTTGACATTGACCAGGGCTGGCGCGGTAAGGCTCAGTTCGGCCTGATTGTTCAGGGGTACAGCCTTGACGCTTCTCAGGGTTCAGGTGTCGGTGACAACTGTATTGAAATGGATGGTGCAGAAGATTCTGACGCTCAGCCTGTTACGACTTCGACTATTTACAACTTCACAGTTGTTGGTAACCCCATTGATGGTGACGGCCTGACCGCATGGCGTGACAATGCTCGCGTTCAGTTCCGCAACTGTATCTTCATGGACTGCGGCGAAAAGGTAATTCGTTTTGATGAAAACGATGGCGACGGCAGCAACGGTTACACCGGCGACCAGGGTGGTTCTGGTGATCCCCGCCTGTACTCAGTGGATGGTACGCTGAGCTGGGTTGATACCTGGACAACAGCAGCAGGTACGCACTCTTCCGTAAACGCTTGCGGTGCAGACCTTGATGCAATTTACACTGTTCAGACTGACGGTATGCTCGCTGAGATCACCGACAGCGTATTCTACCGTAATACAAAGACAGAAGCTTACACAGAAGCCAATGCTCTGAACATTTTTGATCCTGCTAACAACAACGTGCAGATTGCAGGTTTCCCTGCTGACCCGATGCCGCTCGTTGCCATCACACGTGGTCCCCAGGTTACAGTAGGTGGAAAAGGTGTTCTCCCTGTAACTTTCATTGATCCTCGTGCGGCGAACGATGCAGCAACAAGTGTTGGCACTGCTCCCAACGATGGTTTCTTCTCGCCGGCTAACTTCCGCGGTGCGTTCAGCCCGGATCGTAACTGGCTGGCATGCTGGACAGCTGCATCTCAGTATGGTATGACTACCAATAATCCTGAAGATGTTGAATACAACTTCGGTGATGTAAACTACGATGGTGTAGTTAACTACAAAGATATCTCTGAGATCGGTGCAAATTGGATGGTAAACGACGCAAAATAAGTCGATTTACCACGGTTCGTTCTCCGATATGGAGATGAGAATTTTGAATCTGATGGCAGAATTGTTATTCTGCCATCAGATTTTTTTTGCAATATTTGCCCCCCCGGCTGTCCTGTTAATCGCGATTTTATCGGGCTTAAAAGGCTTTTCTAAACAGTGGAAGGCAAATGATGAATTTGTATCTGCTGAAATGACAAGGCATTATGGATTATCGATGTTCTCGTCTTCTTGAGAGCTATACTCGCGGGTAATCAGGAAATAATTTCTAAATCTAACATAATCCTAACATATCGAGATGGTTTTTGCAGTAGACTCTCCCGCTATTAGACTTAAATCCATTCGATATTAACACTGAAAACGCAGTTTATTCAGATTCTTCGGGCATACAGCAATTCTAAGAGAAACCGAATATGCAGCTATATTGTTGACCTGAAAAGACAGAGTTTTTACTTCTTCTTTGATAGTAATATGTGCCAGCTTAGATTTTCAGGGCAAAATCGCAATATTCAAGACTTAAAAGGATATTAAGAATGTTAAAGATCAAAATACATATCCATTCTTTACTGATCTGTACAGCTATGGCCCTTTTTATTATCTGCGGTTGTGAACAAAAGGCTGACTCGACAAAAAGTCAGGGTCAAGCAGCTGCAAAAACTTTTGAAGATCAGCCCATTGCGGACTACCAGGGCCGGCTTTTAACCATTGCCTTTGATTCGGTCAGCAAAATGCCGCTTGAACCGCATATCAAGAACCGTTCGAGAGCCCAGGAACGCGTGGTTGAGGCATGCCTGGAGCTGAACCAGCCTGTCAGGGCCGATGAATATACCCGTGACATCGCTAATTGGCGAAAGGGGCTGTGCTATGCTCATCTTGCGGTTTATTGTGCCAGAAATGGCTTCGATACCAAAGCGAAGGCATATCTTGACCTGGCGGCTCCTTATGCCGAACAGGACGGTCTTGAAAAATGGCGTAGAGACAGGATCAAGGTGCGAATGGCTCAGGCGTATGCCGTTTTAGGGTATGTCGAAAAGCAAAAGCAGTACAATACCGGGCTGGAAGAATCGGAGGCGGGAAAGGTTGCCGAAACCCGGGCAGCCTATCTTACGGATCTTTCCTTTGAAGAAGAAGTTGAAAAACTGGATGCCCTGATTGCAACGGAAAATTTTGATGCGGTCAAAAACGCATTGGAGGCTTACGGGCATCTTTACAATCGCTATTATTCAGATGAAAAACGGCGTACAACGATTGAAAACCGAATTAAGGAGTCATGGTCTCCCCTTCCATTTTTTATTCGAATTGACTTGCTGCTGAGTCTTTCTCAGTATTCCATTGATCATGCTGATTTCTCGAAAGCCCTTTTGTTGCTGGATGAGGCGGATATTTTCCTGGAAGAAATGCCTAAATATTCGGAAGATACGGTTTATTACATGGCCCGATTTGCCAAACTACGCTTTCTTGCAGGTGATATTGAGACTGCCCGGGCTCTTGCTGATGATGCCAAATCTTTGTATGAGCAAGAGCGGCTTGAGATTATTAATATGTATCGGGGCCGGCCATTGCGAACTTTGGCCGAAGCATACCAGGCGATGAAGGATAACGCTTCGGCTATGGCGGTCTATAAAACAGCGGTTGAGGAAGGTATTGAAAATCCAAATTCGAGGCCGCGTTCACAGGATTTATCGGCTACTTGCATTTCGATGGCTGTAAACATGATCGAGCCGGATGATGAGCTTTGGGGGCGAATTCATGCGATCAATGAGGAATTAGGGCAGCCATGGTAAATATCAATAATGTGAAGCTATTTGTCGTCTTATTGGTTGTTTGCAGTGCTGTCGTGTACGGTGAACAGGTGGGCAGCATACGTGGAATGATTTACGACAAAGATTTTGATGCGCCGCTTGGCGGTGCTTCGGTTACGATCGCTGAAACGGGTGAATCGGTAGCAGCATCTGATGAGGGGAATTACGTTTTCCCTTCCGTAGAGGCAGGCAAGTATACGCTTGTTTTTTCTAAAGACGGTTATACCCGGCAGGTAAAGGCAGATGTCGTTGTATCTCAAGGGCAGATGACGGAGGTGGATTCCTGGCTGACGGGTGATTTTACGGAAATGGAAGAATTTGTTGTCCAGGATGTCCAGATTGGTACGGGTACGGAGGAGGCCCTTCTTGAGCTTCGTATTGAGAGCCCTTCTCTGCTGGATTCGATCAGTTCAGAGCTAATGAGCCAGGCGGGTGCGAGTGATGCCGCGGCGGCTTTGAACCTGGTATCCGGGGCGACGGTTCAGGATGGTAAATTTGCGGTCGTTCGCGGGCTGCCGGACCGGTATGTGAATTCCCAGATGAACGGTGTTCGTCTGCCGACTGCGGATCCGGACAAACGTGCGGTTCAGCTTGACCAGTTTCCTGCATCGATCATTGAGAGTATCCAGGTCAGCAAGACCTTTACCCCGGATCAGCAGGGAGATGCTTCGGGCGGCGCGGTGAATATTATCTTAAAGGGGATTCCTAATCAGAGAGTCTTCAAATTCAGCATCGGCTCAAAATATAAGACAGAAGCCAGTTGTCGGAGTGACTTTTTAAGTTCACTTGGCGGGGGTATGAACTATTGGGGTGGAAGTTTGGATGAGCGTAAAACCCAGCATGAAAATTTAGGAATGAGCTGGACGGGCTCCGTAGGAACCTTCGGAAATGATTCCCCACTTCCGCATAAATGGTCCCTTGCAATTGGGGATAAGTTTCAATTAACTGAGGATGTCCGAATTGGCGGGTTTGCCAGCTTTTATTACGATAAAGACATTTCCTATTTTGAGGAGGGGATCGATGATAAATGGTGGACTAAGGGCCCGGGGTTGCCTATGGTTCCTCAGCATTCCCAAGGTTCCCCGGCTGTGGGCGATTTTTTAACAACGCTTTTCGATGTCACGCAAAGCAAGCGTGAAATCAAATGGGGCTCCTTGTTTGCCGTTGGCCTTGAAACAGATGAGCATACTTTAAACGCTATGCATATGTACACCAATACGTCTGAGGATACAGCCACATTACTCGAGGATACACGAGGAAAAGCCAATCTTCATACGTACTGGCCGAATTTTTTTGGTCCTGAATATGATAATTACAATCCCAACGATCCTATGCATCCGGGTAATTCACAGGCCAACAGGAACAGTGCTCCTTATATACGTCTGCAAACGCTTGATTATACAAGTCGTGTCACTCAAACCCTGCAGTTTAGCGGTAATCACAAGATGCCGATTCCTGAATGGGGGATTGAGGGGCTGCTGATGGTTCTTCAACCGGAGTTTGACTGGACAATTGCTGCAAGCAGCTCCAGCCTTGTTCAGCCGGATAAGAGATTATTTGGATCGGTCTGGTGGGCCGAATCTTACGATCCGGGTAATCCATTTTTTGGGATTGATCCGTCTATTGACCCGGCGGAATATTTTCCCTATACAAATGCGGCGAATGTGAACCTGGGAAATGTGCAGAGAACGTGGAAGCATATTCGCGAGGATAGCGACCAGTATTTTTTAAGCTGGAAGGTACCTTTTGAACAATATACCGGTGACGAAGGATATGTGAAGGTCGGAATGTTCAATGACAGGGTCTTTCGTACATATGACCAGGAGTCTTACAGTAATTTTGGGGATACTTCCCGTTACCAGGCAGATTGGGACCAGTTGTGGAGCGATAAATTCCCGGACCAGGAGCATCCGATTGGGCGGGGAGAAATTGACGTTGACTACGAGGGTGAGCAGCTCATCAAGGCCTGGTATTACATGCTGGATATTCCGCTTACTTCTTCTTTTAACGTGATTGGCGGATATCGATATGAGAAAACCCGCCTGAGTATTGAAAATAAGCCGGAATCCAATGTGAGATGGATTCCGCCCGGCGAAGATGTATATTTTGATTTAGGTCCCAATGAAGCAGACGTGGATTTTGCCCAGGATGATGCGCTGCCTTCAATTGGTTTTGCTTATGAACCCTTTGACTGGTTTACTTTCCGTGGTTCCTATACCCGTACGGTGGCCCGGCAGACTTTTAAAGAGCTTACACCTATTCAGCAGCAGGAGTACCTGGGAGCGGATGTATTTATTGGAAATCCATACCTGGAAATGAGTGCACTGGATAATTATGATCTTCGCTTTGATTTGAACCTTTATGAAGGCGGATTGATCTCGATTTCATGGTTTAAAAAAGACATTACAGGTCCAATTGAATACGTTCAGAGGATCAGCCCTTTCTCCTATACGACTCCTGTAAATTATCCGGAGGGTAAAATCGATGGGTATGAGGTTGAGGTTCGCCAGAAACTGGGACAGTTTTTTGATTTCTTTGAAGGCCTGTCTGTCGGTGCCAATGCGACATTGATCAATTCCAATGTAATCCTGCCGGAAGATGAGGTGGAGGATTTTGCAGATTTAGGATATGATATTAAAAACAGGGATATGTCCAATGCTCCCGAACACCTGTTCAACTATTATATGTCCTATGTAATGGACCCATATACGACCTTCAGTGTCTTTTATACAGTTCGCGGCGATACCCTTGTATCCGGTGCAGGGATTTCAGATACATTCTTTATCCCTGATGTGTATGAAAAAGAATATGGCACGCTGAATATGAGCCTGGACAGGAAGTTGGGCGAAACCTGGAAACTGAGCCTCAAGGCGAAGAATCTGCTCGATCCTGATATTCAGACCGTGTACCGCTCCGAGTTCATTGAAGAGGATGTCGTGAAAACTTCATATCGAAAAGGATTGGAATTTTCGATCAGTTTGAGTGCGACGTTTTAAGATGGGTAAAATGGGAAAGGTGTGTCGATTGTGAGGGAGTGACTTTTTGTTGGGAAAGGGATTTTAATCGGTTGGAAGCAGCGATTATCAGTATTATTTAACTGGCCCCTAATCAAATCCTAACAATTGTAAGTTAGTCTGATATTTTGACTCTGTTTTCAATAGAACTACAGCACATGGCGGTGCTTATGCATCCCCGATATCACAGTCGAGAGATCAGGCCGGCGGGCAGAGCATGGAATAGAGCGGCGGTTTGGTTTTTAAACAGGCTTAGAATCGTAACTCCAGTACAGAGAAGCAGATAAGTTTGAATTTTTTCGGCTGTACGGGGCAGGAGATATGTTTGACAAGAGTGCGAAATGGAAAATACCTCGTTTCAGGAATTGAAGGACGGTAGAGTTATGAGAGCAAAACTTATGAGAAATATGGTTTTCCTGGCGTTTGCGGTTGGTTTTGTGTCGCTGGTGCCTTTGGGTTCGGTGCAGGCGGATTCAGAAAAAATCGAACAGACCCGGACGACGCTGGAAAAGTGGGTGGAAACCCAGCGGATTATTTCCGAGGAAAAGCGGGATTTCAAGCTGGCCAAAGAGATGCTCAATGAGCGGATCGACCTGGTCAAGCGTGAAATCGAGTCTCTTGAGGAGAAGATCGGCCAGGCCGAGGACAGTATCGCCGAGGCGGATAAGAAACGTATGGAGCTGATCGAAGAGAATGATAAGCTCAAGGCGGCGTCGGCTTCGCTTGTGGATACGATGGTTGCGCTGGAGAAGCGGATCAAGGAGCTGCTGGTGCGTTTGCCGGACCCGATCCGGGACCGTGTCAAGCCGCTGAGCCAGCGTCTGCCGGACGGCAAAACCGAGACCAAGCTGAACAACTCGGAACGCTTTCAGAATATGGTGGGGATTCTCAATGAAGTGGATAAGTTTAATCGTGAGATTACCGCGACCAGTGAGCTTCGCGACCTGGAAAACGGCAGCTCGATGGAAGTCGCTGCGATGTACATCGGCATTGGCCAGGCGTATTATGTGAACAATAACGGGGATGTTGCGGGTATCGGCACCTCGGGCGACGAGGGATGGATTTGGAGCCCGAACAATGATGTTGCTTCCCAGATTTCGCTTTCCCTGGGTATTTTCAATAATGAAAAGCCGGCGAGCTTTGTTCCCCTGCCGGTTGAAATTCGCTAATCCACATCCGCAAATTAAAATAGGATAAGACCGTGAAGAATATCAAAAATATCTTGTTGATCGCAGTGTTGATTATCAGTCCGGTTGTTTTTTCTGCCCAGAAAGAAGCTGGCGGCGAGAGTGGTTCGCTTACCGGTCCGCCCAGGCCCGAGCAGCAGGAGCAGGGCCCGGAGGATACGGAGTTTGTCAAGGCTTCGGCGTCTATCGAGAAGAAGCTCGAAGGCAGCCTGGCGGAATTATCCGACCTTCGTGAGCAGGTGGCCGGGGAGATCGTACCGCTTAACCAGGAACTCAATAAGCTCGAGGCCGAGCTTGTGCAGGTTCGTCTGAAGTACCAGGAAAAATCCCGTCTGCTTGATACCCGGACGCTGGATTTGAATAACCTGCAAAATCAGATTAAACAGCGAAAGCAGGAATCTACGTATCTTTCCAACCTGTTGGGTGAGTATATTCGCAATTTTGAAACACGGCTTCATATTGCAGAACTGCAAAAATACAGCGGAGCCCTTGAAGAGGCTCGCCTGGCATCGGAGAATAGCAATTTGAGCCAGGAGGAAGTTTTTGAAGCCCAGGCGAAGATTCTTTCGGTCTCGCTCGAGCGTTTGTTTGACGCTCTTGGCGGCAGCACGTTTGCGGGTACAGCAGTGGATTCTACCGGCCTGGTCAAGAAGGGTACTTTTGTGATGGTCGGCCCGGTGGCGGTTTTCCGTTCGGAAGACGGTCAGAATGTTGGTACGGTTGAGCAGCAGCTTGGCTCGCTCGAGCCGGCGATTATTCCTTTTGCCGATCCGGCCGATGCCGCAGCGGCGGCGGAACTGATCGTGAATGCAAAAGGTTCATTCCCGCTGGACCCGAGCCTGGGCAATGCCCACAAAATCGAGGCGACGAAGGAATCCTTCATCGAGCATGTCCAGAAGGGCGGCGTGGTGATGATTCCGATTTTCGGCCTTGCAGGCCTGGCCCTCTTGGTCGCACTTCTCAAATACCTCCAGATGGCCTTTATTCGAACGCCATCAAAGCGAAAGGTAAACAAGCTTCTTGAGGCGATCTCTCGCCGTGACGAAGCCGGTGCGAAAAAGGCCGCATCCGAGATGCGCGGCCCTGTGGGGAAAATGCTGGCGATTGGTGTTGACCATATTAAAGAACCCCGCGACCTGATTGAAGAGGTGATGTACGAAAAGCTGATGTCGGTTCGTTTGAGCCTTCAGAGTTTTCTGCCGTTTGTTTCGATTACGGCGGCCTCGGCTCCTCTGCTGGGTCTGCTCGGTACGGTAACGGGTATTATCAATACATTTAAACTGATTACGGTTTTTGGTTCGGGTGACGTCAAGAGCCTTTCGGGCGGTATTTCCGAGGCGCTGATTACGACCAAGTTCGGCCTGATCGTTGCGATCCCGTCTTTGCTTCTGTATGCATTTCTTTCCAAGAAGGCCAAGGGGATCATTGACAAGATGGAGAAGGCGGCCGTTGCGTTGCTCAACCAGGTGGGACGCACCCCTTTTGCGGGGAGTGAATTGGATCCTGCTTCTCTTTCCAATATGCAGGATGCCAAGCTTCGCGAATCTTCCGCAAAGTCTCATAAAGCCTCGATACCTTCCGGTCAGGATCTTTCGGGAGCAACGATGGAAGATCTTATTAAACGAGAGGTCTGCAGTGTGGTCAATAAAGATACTGTTGGTGACGCGATTGAGAAAATCCGCAGCAAGGGGATTGATGAGGATACGGATACGGTTTTCGTTGTGGACGAGCACGACAAATATGTCGGTCATGTCCGGATTGGTCAACTCTTAAGCCGTCCGGAGCAGACTGCCGTGGATGTGATCGCGGACAAGCAGCCCCTGTATGTGCGCCTGGACTGCAATCCCGGACAGCTCCATGAGATGTTCAATGAAAACGGCCTTGGGAGTATGGCGGTCCTTGACCATGAGGACCGGTTGGTCGGGTGTGTTTGCCGAAACGGGAAGAACAAAGGAAACGGGGACGGAAAGTGAACCTGACTACCCTACAGGAACAATTGACTGAAATTTGGACGCAGGCAGTTGAGATTTGGCTCTCGGGCGGCTGGGCCATGATCGCGATTGCGGTCGTGGCGCTGTTGATGTTCACGATCGGGATGAATATTTATCTTCAGCTCGCCGGCAAAGGGTATCGGATGAGAGAAAAAACCTGGCGGCGATGGATCGAGCACCCCGAGCAGCGCAAGGGGCATGTCGGCGAGATCCTGGATTTTGTCGGTACGGGCAAATCAATCAAGGAGATCGGAATTCTGTTCCAGGAAGTCAATACTTCCGAGATTGCCCCGATACAGCGGGATTTAAAGCTGATGAAGATTTGCGTCAGTGCGGCACCGCTGCTTGGACTTCTGGGTACGGTTACGGGTATGCTGGCAACATTTGGTGCCCTGGCGAGCGGCTCGGGCGGTGATAAGACGATGGGCATGGTAGCCAGCGGTATTTCCGAGGCTCTGATTACGACGGAAACCGGGTTGGTTATCGCGATTCCGGGTTTGTTTTTCCAGTACCAGATGATGCGAAAGCATGATAAGTACAAGGCCTTTCTGGCTCATCTTGAAACGGTGTGTACGCAGCATTTGTACCGTAAACTCAAGAGCCAGAAGATGGCATCATAAGTATTTAGACCAATAGCAAACGAAAAAAAGTAAAAACTTACATGAGAATAACCATTAGATAGTGAGGGCACTATGGGACGTTTACGTCAAAGTTCATCGGATGACAGCGGCGATGCCGGGATTGACATTTCTCCGCTGATGGACTGTGTCTTTATCCTGCTGATCTTTTTTATTGTGACGACAACTTTCGTGGAAGAGACGGGTGTCGAGGTGGACAAGCCGCAGGCGGCGTCCTCGGTTCAGCTTGAGAAGACCAGCGTGCTGATCGCGCTGACCAAGAAGGGCGAGGTGGTCTACGGCGGCCGTGAGATCGGCATCAGCGGAGTTCGCCCCCTGGTCAAGCGAATGCTCCAGAAAGAGGATGTCCCTGTGATTATCCAGGCGGACACGGCGGTGCAGTCGGGTCTGCTGGTGCGGGTGATCGATGAGGCGAAACTGGCCGGGGCGGAAAAAGTGAGCCTGGCCACACGCAAAACAGAAGGATAAGAATTGAAATCGTGAATAAGCGTAAGAATACATTTTTGTCTTTTGTACAGGCTATCCTCAGGCAGGCGATTGCCCTGACCGGTGCTGCGTGCCTGGTGCTGGTGTTTTTCCTGGTTCTGCCGCTGATGCAGACTCTGAGCAAGGGCCCGAGGGATGATATGGTAGTGCGGGCGGTGGATACCGCCAAGCTGGAAGCACCGGACCCGCCGCCGGAACCGGAACCCGAGGAACCGGAAGAACAGGAAGAGCCGCCGCCGGAACTGACCGAGCAGGCCAAGCCGCTCGATCTCAATCAGCTTGAGCTGGCACTGAATCCGACGTTTACCAGCGGCTTTGGCGGTGCGGATTTTACAGTGAATCTTAATACGGCAACTGCAAACACCCAGGATGTGGACGCCTTGTTCTCACTGGCGGACCTGGACCAGAAGCCGCGGGTGGTGTATCAGCCGGGGCCGCGGCTGACCCCGGACCTGAAAAAGCGTGCGCCGGGTAAGGTGTATATTATCTTTATCGTCAACCAGGACGGCAGAGTCGTCAGTCCGCAGGTGCAGAGTTCGACGGATTCGATCTTTGAGAAGGCGGCTCTGAACGCGATTAAAAAATGGAAATTTGAACCGGGGAAACGTAACGGGCAGGCCGTGCGGTTTCGGATGCGTGTGCCGATCGTGTTCCCGAAAAGTTAAACAGGTATGAGGCATAAGATGCGAATTGCAGAAAAGATTTTACTCGTTTTCGTAATGGTTTCGGTAGTTTGGGTTGGTCCGGTTTGGGCGGATCAGGCGGTTTCAATAGATACCGACGATTCCTACCGCCTCAGCGGCGAGGAGCTGGCGATCTGGAATGATCCGGATTTTAAGCGGCAGTTTATTGAGAGCTATCTCGCTGAGACGGACATTGAGCCGCGGGTGACCATCGACGAACGCGACAAGATGGAAGAGGTTTTGGAGCTGATCTCTTCGGATAAGATGGATGAAGCGGCACGGGTGCTGAGCAAGGAACGCGGAGACGCGGTCAGCGCGGTGTATGACTTTACGCTGGCGAATATTTATTTTCAGCAGGACAAACTCGATCAGGCTGCGGCGGCGTACCGTGTGGCGGTAGAAAAGTTTCCAAAGTTTCGCCGTGCGTGGAAGAACCTGGCCTTGATATATGTACGGCTCAATAAGTTTGAGAAGGCCACGCCGGCACTGACCCGGGTGATTCAGCTTGGCGGCAGTGACGCGATTACCTATGGTATGCTGGGTTTGTCTTATTCGGCCCTGGATAATCCGCTGGCGGCGGGTGCGGCGTTTCAGCAGGCGATCCTGCTGGACCCGGAAACGCTGGACTGGAAGAAAGGGCTGGCGCGGAGTTTCTTCAAACAGCAGCGTTATGCCGAGGCGGTCGCTTTGTGTGACCAGTTGGTAGCGCAGTATCCTGACCAGGCGGATATCTGGCTGTGGCAGGCCAATGCGTATCTCGGGCTTGAAAAGCCGATGAAGTCGGCGGAGATATTTGAACTGGTCGACCAGCTGGGCAAGTCCACGGCGGACAGCCTGTTTTTGCTCGGTGATATTTATATCAATGAAAAGCTCTACGATCTCGCGGCGGATGCCTACATTCGCGGTATGGAGAAAGATCCGAAAAAGACGCTGGACAAGGCGGTTCGCTCGGCGAAGATTCTCTCTTCCCGCGGGGCCTTTGAGCAGACGCATACCATGATCTCGCAGATCAACTCCATGTTCGGCAGTCGGATCGAAGATGAGGATAAAAAGGAGCTTCTTAAGATCGAGGCCCGCCTGGCGGTTGCCGAGGGCAATGCCAAGGAAGAAGTAAACGTTCTCGAACAGATTGTGGAGATCGACCCGCTCGATGGTGAGGCACTGCTGCTCCTGGGGCAGTATTACGGTCGCAACGAGCAGTCTGAAAAGGCGATATTCTACTTTGAGCGGGCGGCGAGCCTCGAGGACTTTGAAGCGGATGCGAAGGTCCGTCATGCACAGTTGCTCGTCGGGATGGGCAAATACGCGGATGCGGTACCGCTGCTCAAGAGCGCCCAGCAGGTAAACCCGCGTGACAACATCCAGCAGTATCTCGACCAGGTAGAGCGGATCGCGAAAGGCCGGTAAATCCCGGGTTGACGCGGTTGAAAATTTAGTTTTCCCTGCAGGAGGGTACACGGTTTTTCTCATGGAATCCGCATGTACTTTTGGGGGGATTGATCCGTTGGTTTCGTTATGGATTATCCGGACGTTGGGGCTGTTTTTTTCATTTTTGAGAAGTTTTTATTTGTGAGAATTCTCAAATAGCAGTCTTAATAATCGCGATTTTTGCCTGATACGGGCGGATTAGGATTTGGTTAGCTCTTGTTTTCGGACGTAATTCACCTCTCCATGCATTTGCGGATTTTTGCGGTGTTTTCGCGGCGTTAATTGTCCATTTCTTTACGCCGATATCTTCTCCTGAATGCGGGAGTTTTTTCTCCTGCGGTACGTTTTGACAATAGGAGAAGACCATGTTTTTTCATCATATTCAAAAAGATAGATACAATGCCGGCAGCTCTCGCGGCATTGCTCGCTTCCTTCTCACGGCTTTGACAGGCATGCTATTGATTTGCCTGTTATCGGGCTGTAATTCCCAGATGCACAAGGGGTGGGTGGATTACGACCAGAAAAACTATATCGAGGCCCAGAGCAAGTGGGAGCCTCTTGCCCGGCAGGGTGACAAGCGGGCCCAGTTTTTTCTCGGCCTGATGTACGAAAAGGGTGACGGCGTAAAGCAGGATGCCGAAAAAGCGGCGTACTGGTACCAGCAGTCCGCGGACCAGGGCTTTTCGTTTGCCCAGAATAATCTCGGTATGCTGTATTACCAGGGCAAAGGTGTTGAACTGGACTATGAAAAAGCGGCAAAATATTTCCAGCTTGCGGCGGACCAGTTCAATGAAGACGCGATCAATAACCTGGCGATTATGTATGCCCGCGGGCATGCGGTCGAGCAGGATAACGAAAAGGCGGCGAGTCTGCTCAAGCGTTCCGCGAAAGACGGCAACGCCAAGGCGCAGTTTACCCTTGCCAACCTGTACAAGGAAGGCCGGGGCGTCGAGCAGAACGATCGATATGCCGCCATGTGGATGAAACGTTCGGCCGGGCAGGGATACGCACCCGCGCAGAACAGCCTTGGGCTCATGTATGAAAAGGGCCAGGGTGTGATGCAGGTGCCCCAGAAGGCGCAGTACTGGTACGAAAAGGCGGCGGACCAGGGCTATGCCCCCGCGCGGCACAACCTGGGCATGATGGCAATGCAGGGACTTGGCACCCAGGCAGATTTTGTCCTGGCCAAAGAGCTGCTCGAAGAGCAGGCGGCTGAGGGTTCTCCCGAGGCGATTGCCGGGCTGGGTATTATGTACTATGAAGGCCGCGGTGTAAAACAAAGCTACGACAAGGCGGCACAATACTTCCGTGAGGCGGCAAAGCAGGATTTGCCCTATGCGTACCACATGCTTGGTGTAATGCATTACAATGGCCAGGGCTTTGAGCGGGATTACCAGGATGCACTGCACCTGTATACCAAGGCAGCCAATGCCGATTACGGCCCTTCGCAGAATAACATCGGGCTGATGTATTATGAGGGCCGCGGGGTGCATCGGGATTATCGAACGGCGGCAAGGTGGCTGACCAGGGCAGCGGAAAAAGATATCGCCAAGTCACAGTATACGCTTGGGCACATGTATTACAACGGCCTGGGTGTTCGCCAGGATATGAATACCGCGTCGCATTGGTTTCACGAGGCGGCCGACAGCGGATATGCCGCGGCGCAGACGAACCTTGGCCTGATGTATCTAAAGGGCGAGGGTGTGGCGGTTAACGATAAAGAGGCATATAAATACCTGAAGCTGGCTGCCGAGCAGGATCGGCCCCTGGCCCAGATGAACCTTGCCGTGATGCACCTCAAAGAGCGGGGTGTTTCGAAGGATTATAAGGTGATCGCGAAGTACTTTAGCCAGGCGGCGGAGCAGGGCTACGGCCCCGCGCAGACCAAGCTGGCCAAGATGTACGAGTTCGGCCGCGGTGTCGAGCAGGATAACCAGTTGGCGTATATGTGGTATGCACTTGCCGCGGACCAGGGCGAGCAGGATGCCAAAAGCCAGCGGGACTACATTGCAAAGCGGCTGACGTCGGACCAGATCGCACAGGCCAACCAGTTGGCGGTTCTGTGGGAACAGAGGTTCAACCAGGTCGGAACGGTTGCCTCCGGGCAGTCTTATGCCGTGGACGATAAGTAGACTATAAACGAGCCATTGTCAAAACCCTACGATAAAAGCCCCTGGTTGCCGTATTAACAGGGGCTTTGTTGTGCGCGGATTTTTCGGATGCGGGGGAATCTTTACTTTTCAATTCAGGTTTGTGCGGGTATAATCCGGACATGGAATCGGCTCCGAGAAAATATTATGTAAAAATGGCGGTTCGTGTGCTCGATCTTTTCTTCGTGCACCGTGCCGGGTGTTCGGGCTTTGTGCAGAAAAGCTACGACCGGATCAGCGATACGTATGACGAGACCTGGACCGGGCATATGCGGGATTTGACGGCGGATTTGATTGAGCGGCTGCAAGTGCCCGAGGGCGGCCGGTGCCTGGACCTTACCTGCGGGACGGGATTTGCGACGAATCTGCTGGCGGAAAAAGCCGGAACGAAGGTGACCGGTGTGGATTTGTCGGAGGGGATGCTCGAGCAGGGGCGGCGGCAGTACGGAAGTAAGTGCGAGTTCGTACAGTCGGATGTGCTGGAGTATTTGAAGGGCCAGCCGAGCGGGGCGTATGATATCGTGACATGCTGCTGGGGGCTGGGGTACCTTCGTCCGTTTGCGGTATTGCGTCAGATGAAGCGGATTGTAAAGCCCGGGGGGAAGGTGGCGATTATTGATAATTCGCTGTTTTCGCTGCGGGAGATTATGTATTGTTCGTTTTTGACGTTTGCCGAGCAGCCGGAGAAGCTGGTGAACCTGATGCGGTTTGGCTTTTTGCCGGGGGCGTGGATGCTGCGGTTGCTGTTTGGGCTGCTGGGGATGAAGATACTGCATAGCGATGACGGCAGCCGGACGTACCGGGTAGAGACCGGTGAGCAGGCGATTGCGAGGCTTCGGGCGACCGGAGCTGCGGCCGGGTTTGAGTATGCCTCGGCGCCGGAGGACGAGGAGGCGATTTTTGAGCGGTTCGCGCAGATCGTGGAGGAAAAGTACCAGTCGCCGGAGGGGATTGCGGTTACGCATCGTTACCTGGCGGGGATTGCGCGAAGGTGAAAGCGATGAAGCAGGCCATTGCGTTAGTCCGGCTGATGCGGTTGTATTATTCGCTGCCGCTGGCGGGGGGGCTGATCGTGATCTTTGCGTATGTGCGTGCGGGGGACCTGGCCCCGGTTGCGACGGAAGCGGTGATGGGTTTTTTCTCACTGTTTGCGGCAATCGCCGGGGGGTATGTCCTGAATGATATCTGCGATGTGCGGGTCGATGCGGTGAATTCGCCCCGGCGGGTGCTTGTGCGGGGGCAGGTGCCCATTGGTTTTGCACGCGGGCTGGCGGTGGTGATGTTCGCGGTTTCAATGCTGCTGGCGGGTTTTGTCTCGTTTTGGTTTTTCATGCTGGTCTGTGCGGTGATTGCGCTGCTGATTGTTTACGATCTGTATTCCAAGCGGATGGGAATCTTCAAGGATGTACTGGTCGCGGTGTTGACGGTTTCGCTGTATCCGCTGGCGTTTTCGCTGGGGCCCGCGGTGGAGTCGGTGCGGTTAAAGGCGCTGTGGATTTTCCCGGTGTGGCTGTTCTTGACGACGGTCGGCTACGAGATGCTAAAGGACATTCGCGATATCCGCGGCGATGGGCAGGTTTGCATGAGTGCGGCCAAGCTGCGGCAGAGCCGGGCGTTTTTATACACCGCCAGGGGGATTCTTGTACTCGCGGGCGCGGTCAGCGTTTTGCCATCGCTTTTGGGGTATTGCCAGGGGTTGTACCTTGCCTGTTCCGTTGCGGCGTTGGTTTTGGCGGTGCTTTCGGCTTTTGGGCCTCCGCGGGCGTCGATACGGTTCATCTACGCGGAAGTGGTTGTGGTTACGGCCGGCTCGATGGCGGATTTATTGCTTTTTGGCCCCTGAACAGGTGCTGGTAGATACCGGGTACTTTTTCGGGCTTTTCGATCCCGCGGCAGATTTCGAGGCTCTTTTCCAATGGCAGGGGCAGTTCGCTGCCTTCGGCGTGCTGGCGAATTTGCCCGGCGATTTCCTTCATCAAACAGCCGCAGCGGGCGGTGGGGAAGAATTCGCCCATTCGGCTCCAGATCTGTTCGATCGGTTCTTCGAGTACGTTGCCAAAGCAAAGCGGCGTAAGGTCGCAGGGGCAGGCGTTGCCCAGTGCGTCGATGAACAGGTGATGGAAGCCTGCGCCGCAGCCGAACATTTCGTCGGATTCCAGGTACGAAAAGGCGGAGATGGCCGGGCCGCGGTTCTGGCGGTTCCACCGTTTATGAAAGTCGCGAAGGGCGGCGGACTCGGCTTCGGTCAGGAAGGCCTCGCTGCCATTCAGGCATCGGCCGGTGACGACCGGTTCGAGTACGCGAAATTCGTGCACGCCGTATTTTTCGCCCAGCAGGGCCAGTCGCTCAATTGTGCCGTTTCGCACTTTTTCGCCCGTTGCGACGGTGGAGATGGCGGTGTAGTGGCCTGCATTCAGGGCGGTTTCAATCGCGCGGATGCCCTCATCGAAGGAGCCGCTTTGCCCGCGGATCTGGTCGTGCCCGTTGGGGTCGTCCGATTCGAGGCCGACGGTCAGGCAGCCCAGCCCCGCGTCCAGGAGCGATTTTGCGAGATCCGCATCAAGGCGATGGCCGGTGGTAAAGAGGATCGTGCAGGTATCGTCGCCCGCGGCGGCAACCAGCTCGGCGATGTCGTCCCTCAGCAGGGGTTCGCCGCCTGTAAAGCCGATGGTGATCGTGCCCAGGCTCTTTAGCCCCGCGATGACGCGAAGTGCAGCGGCGGTATCCAGGCGGCCCCTGGTGTGCGAGCCGTAGCTGCAGTGGCCGCAGGAGTAGGGACATACGTCGGTCACGGCGAAGTAGGCGGAGTAGGGGATTCGCCTGCGGTTCGCGGCGGAATCGACGAAGCGGTCGAAGGCTTTGGACGGATACGGCGGGAAGAAGGTGTCTACGTGGAGCCTGCCGCGGTGGCGGTGGGGGTTCTCGTTGGCGAACTTGCGGGCCAGGTAGAGCAGGTGCCTTACCGGCAGCCGACCGAGCGAGGTAAGAAACAGCGGTGTCAGTGTCAGCCAGTCACGCAGTTTCATCAGCGACCTCCATTTGGGGTTGATTTGCAGTTGCCGGGATTGGGGTGCGTTTTTTCAGGATTTCTCCGCTGATCCAGCCAAGGACGGCACCGGCACCTACGCCAAAGGGCAGCCCTGCAACCAGGCCAAAGCCCTGCCCTGAATGGTTAGCCAGCATGATTGCAAGATGAACGATGCATGAACAGATGATACCAGCGACCATCCCGGTTGAGGCGGCATACCCGATAAATCCCCTTTGGGCTCTAAAGGATTCGGGCCGGCTGGAAAGAAAGGCTGCGTAGCAAAGGCCGGTGAGCAGCCCGCCGATCACTCCGGCGGTGAAGCCGGGGATGTGTGCCTGGATTTTTATATACAGCGTTTCCGCCAGGCCGCTGAAGATTAAGCCCGTAACGGTGGAAACAGCCCCGATGCTGAGGATGAAAAGTGTATGTTTTGCCTTCCAGGTTTTCACAAGAATGACCAGGGCGGTTAAAATAACAACGGTACCGAGCCCGAAAAGCAGCAGTTTGGGGTAGGTATATTCATGGTTGATCAATGCCGTAAGCTCTGCGGGAAATTCTACCTGGCCGTCAGGTTTCCATCGCAGGTTCGGCAGTTGCTCGAGCTTGAAATACCTGACAATTCCATCGGTAAAGGCGATATTGCAGCCTTCCTCTAAGTATCGATCCATGCCGAGGATTTCCGGCCCGCCGACCTGGTTCCAGCTTCGCTCATGGACGTATTCTTCTTCGCCGTTTTCGTATTTTGCGAATTCGCGGGATGTGACAGGGAAGGTACGCTCAACTCCTTTATCCGGTACTTTGACCATGAACAGCAGGACCATATCCGGGGGAATCTCGGAGAATTTCATCCCTGCTGCGTATTGATTCAGTGCATACGCGGATTCTCCTTCTATGGCATCAGTTATTGGGCTGATAAACAGAAGCGGATTGATATCCATGTCTCGTATCAGGTAGTCGCACCAACTGTCTGCTGGAGGCAACTGGTCGTTATTTTCACTGGAATATTCGCTCAATGCCATAGACAGACCTCGCATGTGAGAAGCATCTACAATTCTCTGTGCAAGGAATGAGGTTGTAGCAAGAGGAACGAGAACAGCGGATAACAGCAAAAGGGCAGAGATAATTACAATAATAAGGATCAGTCCGTCAGTGCGTTTAAAATCTGTTTTAAATCGGTAGATACGGGTCAATGCAACGATTGAAAAAATATAGGCTGCTAAAATAGTTATTGCCAGTGCTATTGCCATAAAAACTCCAGTTATTCCAATATTAGTATATTAGTTGAAAGACCTTCCTGATGGTTAGTGATTTCTGTTATCCATTGTTATCGATGTCCTCTTCCTGAATTAATTCCGGCTGGGTCGGGTCTGCGATTACCGGTTCGGGTTTGACGGGTCGAATGAATGCGCTGCAAATCCAGCCGACGGCCGTGCCGGCATAGATGCCGAATACAAGGCCAATTGAACCGTTAATCAATAAGAATAGTAATCCGTGTACGATTGCCATCGAGAGATGTACAAGTGTAGAGCATATCATGCCTGTAATGACACCGATCACTGTGGCAAAGCCTACGGTGCTGCAGCGGGGATTACGGTCATGGTAACTGGAAAGAACCAAGGCGTAACAGATGCCCGTTAACAGGCCAGAGATCGCGCCAAAACGCCAGCCAAGACATGGTTCTGTGGTATTGTAAAAGAAATTCATATGATAAAAATATTCAGCTGACCCGCCAAACCAGGCTCCTGTTACAAGACTAATAAGACTGATTGCCGTAATTAGAAATCCATGTGAAACAAATTGCTTGCGAAATCCATAAGCGATTCTAGTGAAAACCAAGCCGATGATAATCCAGAGAAGTCCGAGCATGAAATAGAGCGGCTGTTGCGAGAGGTCGATGTCAGTTCTAAGTAAAGAGAAAATTGCAATTACGACACTAATGGCAAGGATAAGAATCAGGTAAATGCAGGGTGTAACAATGGCTGGGATTGCATAGCTTTTATCTACCAGGTCCCCCGTGCCGGAGCGGAGTTTTGACAGTGAGAAGCATCCCTGGCAAAAAACAACAATTGGCAAAATAATGACAGGAAAACCACAAATTAATAAGACAAGCGGGCCTAATACAGAAATTAGGGCAAACATGTATAATAACACGGGTATGCCAACAAAGAGACTGAGCATGATTTTAAAGGTTTTGTCAATTGGACAGATGCGAGGTTTTCTGTTGTTTTTAGCTTCCATGGGTTTACCTTTCAATCTCTTGTGGCTGGGTCGGGTCTGTGATTATCGGTTCGGGTTTGACGGGGCGAAAGAATGCGCTGCAAATCCAGCCGACGGCTGTGCCGGCATAGATGCCGAATACAAGGCCGATCGAACCAATGCCGAGCAGAAATGTCCAGCTTTCATTGTAACCGATCTTTAATGATATATGAACAGCGGTAGAGCAGAGTATCCCGGCGAATGCTCCTGTCATTGTGGCAAAGCCGACGGTGCTGCACTGGGGATTGCGTTTGTGATAGCGAGCAAGAATGAGGGTATAGCAGATCCCTGTCAAAGCCCCGGCAATACTGCCGAACAGCCAGCCGAGATACTGCATATCCTCGATTACATAAAAATCTTCCGCAACCGCACCCAGGCCCGCCCCGACGAGAAGGGAAAGAACCCCAACAAAGGATATACTCAGCGAGAACCGGACAAAATGTTCCCGGAGGGAAAAGATAATCCCTGCACACACTATGCCGATAGATACCCAAAAAATGCTATACAAAGCGGCAAGATTCCTTTCCGGCGGGGTGATTTCTTCATCCGCGGTCCAGCGAAGGTATGGAAGCTCTGCTTTACGAACTTCTCTTGAGCTTAGATTTGCAAGTATCACTTTATAACGACCAAAAGAATTTTTTGCCAAGTCGATGCCTCCGGACTGATTCCAGCCGGATTTTGTCTCAAAAAACAAGACCATATCCTCCGGGGCATCTTTTCCCAGCTTAGCGGCCTCGGTGTTCATGGCGAATCTACAGCTTGAACGGTCGCTAATATCAACATCTCGTTCTTGGTTCCATAGCTCTGCAAGAGTGTCACACCAGGTTTCCACAGGGGGCACGTCGCCGTTATTATCCGCTTTGTATTGTTCTGTGTACTGAATAATATTATGGGTATCAAATGGGTAATATCTAAATTCTGTGGTTATTGAATATAAAAAGCTTACAAGAAATCCAGAAAAGGTAAAAAAGAACAAAACGGGGAGTCCAATTATAACAGGCATGATAATTGCGGGGACCGCATAGCTTTTGTCAGTTGATTCACCTGTTCCGGAGCGGTTTTTTGCATGAGAACCCCACCCCTGGATGAACAAACCAACTAAAGCGATCAGAAAGACCAGTGCGCCGACTAAAAAGAGAGTGCCTATCAACATGGTAAGAATTGATAAAAATATCATAGCGGGTATGGAGATAAAGAGGCCCAGTACAAACTTGTAAAGATTATCTATGCATGAAAAAAAGGGCCTGCGTTTGCCTGCAATCTTCGTCTTTGAATCAAGCTCAGTTGTTTCGGTTTGGGCAGGTTCTAAGTTCTGATTTTCATTCTGGTTCATAGTTGCTTTCCTGGTTTAACAAATCTTGCCGCTGCTGGGATTCTCTTTCATATTCGATATTGCTGTCCCGTGTCCATGCCCAAACGATGATCCCCCCAAGAAAGAAACCCGGCAGAATTCCCGAGAGTATGCCGAAGATCGTACCGAAAAAAACGGGCCAGAAACTGAAATTTCTTAACAAGAGCATAAAAGCAAGATGCAATGCCATGGCGCACAAGGCGCCTGTCTGCATTCCCAGCGTAATTGCTTTTTTGAGGCCAAAGCCGCCTTCAAGGGCCTTGAGCAGGTAAAATAAGTAGTACATTCCGGCAGCAAGGCCGAATATTCCGCCAAGGATTAACCCTCCATGATCGCCGAGATAGGGAGGAAAACTTGCAAAATCAATTAAAGATCCTCCATGTAAAAGAACCGAGTAACTGCCCATAAAAGAACCCGTGGCTGCTGCGCCCAGCAGGAGCAGTATCGTAATGAGCGGATGTTTTTTCACAAAGTCCAGCAAACGATCTCCTCGTTCCCTTTTGGAGTATCAAACATTTATAAATGTCTCCCGTTTATACTGGTATTGTACGTGTTATGGATGTGGAGTGCAACAGGTTTTTCGGCAGGGTGTTAAGATGGGGAGATGGCACAAAAAAAGCCCGGATGGCGGTAAACAGTCACCCGGGCGGCGATTCACTAAACGGCTGTACTTGCGTTTCGGTGTGTCAGTGGTCGCAGAGGTTCTGGCCGGTCTCAAGCTTATCGTCCATGTAGCTGAGCACGAGGTTCTCGGGTGTATCCGGCGAAGCGCCCACGACGACCTTGATGTTGTTCTGCTCAAAGAGCGACTGTGCCCGCTGGCCCATGCCGCCGGCGATGATGACGTTTACCCCCTGTTCGCCGAGCCATTTGGGCAGTACGCCGGGTTCGTGCGGCGGCGGGGTCTGGCTGGACGTGCTGACGATGACTTTTTCTTCGGGTTTGGCGTCGATGAGTGTAAAAGCTTCGCAGTGACCGAAATGGGCGCAGAGCTTGCCCTGCGCGGTGGGGATCGCGATCTTAATCATGATATCGTTTCCTTTCGTATCGGCAGTGTCTGCGGTTTTGGCGTGGATCTTTTGTGCCACGGCCTCGACCAGGTTCTGCCAGAGGTTTTGGGTTTGCTTGCCGGCGCCGGATTCGTAGATCATCTCGCCCGCATCGGCTCCGCGTGCAATGGCGGGGTCTACCGGAAGGCTGGCCAAAAGCTCGATGCCCGCGGCCCGGGCCAGTTCCTTCGCCGGGGCGTCTTCATTGGGGAAGATGTCGATGTGTCCATTGCAGTGCGGGCAGAGCATCCCGGCCATGTTCTCGACGAGGCCGAGGATGTTCAGGTGCACCTGCCGGCAGAAGGTAATGCAGCGGCGGACGTCTTCGATGGCGACCTGCTGGGGCGTGGTGACGACCAGTGCATGGGCATTGGCCCCGACAAGCTGGGCGACTGAGAGCGGCTCGTCGCCGGTTCCGGGCGGCGCGTCGATGACGAGATAGTCCAGCTCGCCCCACAGGGTCTCGGTGAGCAGTTGGTTGATGACCGAGTATTTCATGGGTCCGCGCCAGATCATGGCCTCATCGCGACCGCCGAGGAGAAACGGGATCGACATGACGACGAGATTCTCGCCGATGCGAAGCGGCAGAATCTGGTTTTCCATGGCGTGGGTTTTCTGGCCGATCTGCCCGGTCATCCGTGCCAGGCTCGGGCCGTGCAGGTCGGTATCGAGCAGGCCGACCTTAAAGCCATTGCGTGCCAGTTCCGCGGCGAGATTTGCCGCGACGGTGCTTTTGCCCACTCCGCCCTTGCCCGAGAGGACGAGGATCTTGTTCTTGATCGCGGCCATGTTGGCCTTGCGTTGTGCCTCGCTGGGCGTCGGGTGCCCGCTGCAGCCGTTTTGCTGTTCCTGCATCTGGTACTATCCTTTCTAATCCATCTGTTTTGCCGCGTTCACCGCCTCGGGTAAATCGCTGTTCGTTTTATTTTTGACATTATCGAGTGCTTCCGGGAAGAGTTCCATAATTTTCTGCCATATCTCCCGGATTTTCCGGCTGGTTGCAGAATCCGGGGCGTACTCGAGCAGCGTCTGCTTGTTTTCCTGCGCCCGGTGGAAGTCATTGTCGTAATCGAGGCAGCCCAGCAGGGCAGTATCGGTATCGCGGAGGTACTGCTCAATCTGTTCGTTCACCTGCGGATTGATATCGGCCTTGTTGATGATAACGCCCGCGGTGATGCGAAAGTGCCGGCACAGGTCGAGGATGCGCTTCAGGTCGTGCAGGCCCGATACAGTTGGCTCCGTGACAACGACGGCCCCAGCCGATGCTGTGATCGACGCGATTACCGGGCAGCCGGTACCGGGCGAGCCGTCGAGAATGGCGGGCACGGGGGACGGCTCATCACTGATCGAGAGGTTTTTCCGCACGATTGAGACCAGCTTGCCGGAGTTTTCGCGGCCCGGTTCAAGTTCGGCATGGCTCATGGGGCCAAACCGGGTATCGCTCAATATCCAGCGGCCGTCCAGCGTGGGTTCCGTAGTTACCGCGTTGTACGGGCAGACGACCATGCACGCCCCGCAGCCTTCGCAGGCGGCATGGTTTACCTGGAAGTTTTTACCATCGTTGTGGATCGCGTGAAAGGTGCATGCATCGAGACATCGGCCGCAGGCTTTGCACAGGTCCGGATCGATGGTCATCACGCGACCGCCGAAAAACAGGCCGGACTTTTGTGTTTGCGGGGAAAGGATCAGGTGCAGGTCCGCGGCGTCAACGTCACAGTCCGCAATCAGCGAATCGCAAAGCTGGGCAAAGCAGGCACTGAGCGACGTCTTGCCGGTACCGCCCTTGCCGCTGACGATGGTGATCTCTTTGGGCTTGTTTGCTCCCGCCGTCGGGGGCCCGGCTAAAGCCTGCTGATCCTGTTTGGGCAGGTAGTTTTCCGGCACGACAAAGCCTTCATCCTCGTCGAGGGTTTCCAAAGTGATTTTGGGCGGCGGTGTTTTCATAAGTCTGTCGGCCAGTTCCTCAAAGAGGTCACGCACTTCCGGGATCGTTTCGATGGCAAGCTCACCTTTTGAATACGCCTGCGCGATGCGGATGTCATCGGGAATAAATCCGATGATTTCTGCGTCATTTTCCTTGCAGTAGCTTGTGACCGGATGGATGTCCGCAATGCCGACGCGGTTGATAATGACCTCGGGCGTGATGCCCATCGAATGGCACAGCCGGACCGATAGCGAAAGATCATGCATGCCGAACGGCGACGGATCGCCGACGAGAATCACGCGGTCCGCATCCTGGATGGTATTGACCACCGCGCAGCTTGTTCCCGGCGGGGAATCCAGCAGCCAGAGGCCGTCATTCATACGCTTTTTGAGCTTCTCGATCAGCCGGACGGTCATTCCCGCAGCGCCGGTTTCGAGTGTTGCCCAGTGCAGATCGATATCATTCGTCCGTGTTTGATGCAGACGACCAATCAGGCGTGGTTTTGTCTCGATCGCGCCGGTCGGGCAAACATGAATGCACGCCCCGCAAGCCCGGCAAAGCTCCGGGAAAACCATCGCCTGTTTGGAGGTCACCACGACGGCGTTGAAGTAGCAAACCTCGGCACATTTTCTGCATGCGGTGCATTTGTCCGGGTTTACCCGGTCGACGCTTTCGATCTTTTCTTCTACGGTTTGCGAATTTTCCGGTTGAATAAGCAGGTGCATATTCGGGGCTTCGACATCGCAGTCGATTACGCTGACTTTTTGTCTTCCGGCGAGCGTTGCGGCAAGGGAGGCGGTGATCAGCGTTTTGCCCGATCCACCCTTACCGCTTGTTATCGCGATCTTCATATCGGTCCACCAAAGATTCAATTTTATCGGTCAGGTTTGCAACCTGCATTTCAAGCTGTTCAATACGCGATGCTTCCTGCGGGCTGATCGGTTCATCGGCCTGGTACACCGGACCTGCGTAAGCGGGCCCGAAACCGCGACGAAAGCCACGCCCCATTCCGCGTCCAAATCCTCTGCCCATCCCGCGACCCAGTCCACGGCCTGCGCCGTATCCTGCTGCGTTGGGGTTGCAATTCCCTAATCCACGTCCTGTCATTGGGCCCTGTCCAAGGGGGCCGGTTCCATCAAAACCTGGCATGATCGTTCCTTTCAATTTAAATGGTTTACGTTTGTTTTATACCCAGTGTGCCTCGGCGTTGGCTCCGTCGAGGCCTTTGAGCTGACCTTTCTGATGCGCCTGGATCGCGGATTCGCCGGTCATATCGCTCTGAGCCTGGTACATTTCGATACCGGCTGCCTGTAAAGCGGCTGCGGCCTTCGGGCCGAAGTTGCATCCGATCACGGCGTTAGCTCCCGCGTCGATAACCTGCTGGGCGGCCTGGATGCCGGCCCCGCTGGCGGCGTTTAAATTCTGTTCGTTGGGGATAAAAGTCCAGCTTTTGTCTTTATTGCTGAAGATGCCGAAGCACCCCGCCCGGCCGAAGCGGCTGTCAATGGGCGACTGTTCATTGTTTTGCTGTAGGCAAACTGCGGTAATCATAGTATTCTCCTGTTCAATATCCATTAAATCAGTATTGTTAATATGAGCCCTGTCTCCTGTTTCTGCCCCGTCCTCTTCCGTGCCTGCCCCGGCCCCGGCCAAAGCCTGCGCTGCCGTTTTCCACCTGTACGGCTTGTTTTTCGATAGCATCCAGTTGCTCGACCGGGCCGCCCTCAATCCGCAGGGCCTGGCCATTGACGAGGGTATCGGCGATTTTTTTTCGAGCACGGGCATATACACGCGTAACGGTTGGCCGCGAGACATTCATTTTTTCGGCGGCCTGTTCCTGGCTTAGGCCCTCGTGGTCCAAAAGCCGGATTACCTCGAATTCGTCGAGATGGAGAGTTACCCACTCCAGATACCGCGCCGGCACGCCAGCGGGCTTATACACCACCGCTGCGGGCTCTCGTCCAATCATTCTTTCTTTAAAGGGTCTTGGCATTATACTCTATCTACCTTCTATTATGAACATATGTTCATAATATATCGTCAAAAAAGTCTTATTTCAAGAGGATTTTTGAAAAAAATCTCGATTGGCAGCTCAATCCCGGATTTTGGATGAAAAAAACACATTCTTGCCAAAAATTGATCCGGATGGTACAGTATTTTCTTGAAATGAAAAAACGAATCGCAAGCAAGCAGGAAAGGAAAATCGATGATCCAGGGCAGCAGAATTTATACATTTGTTATCGTGTTATTAGTCAGTCTGATTTCATGCGTTTTTGCCTGGCAGCCTTTTGAACCGCCGGCGGATTCTACCCTGCATATCAAATCCGGCTCGGCTTTTGCCTCGATGAATGTCGAGAGCCAGTGGGTTTTGCAGTGGATTCCCGAGGAGGATATTATCCCCGGTACGGTGATCGAGCTTCGCAGCCTTGGGCTTCGCACGTTTTTCATGTGGACGTATACAAAGATCGAGATCGACAAGGCGGATATCATCATGCGCCGGCCGATCGAGATGACCGGACATTACCTGTTCAGCCATGCAAGAGAGGGATACGTAATTGCCCGGGCGAAGATTCACAATGGTCTCAAACGCGGCGAGCCGCTGACGATTCAAATCGCGGTCATCCCTCCGTATCACAGTGACGTGGATGAGGCGATTACGATCTGGTCGGATGATGATCCCAATGATGACAAGGAGGAGTACAAGGCTCGCAGCCGGGCGACTGCGGTTCTGCATGTCGGCCCCGGGCCGGTCGAGCGGCTGGTGGTCAATTCCCACCCGATGCCGGGTGTAAACGGCAAAGTGCGCACGGTTATCGCCCCGGAGGACCGTTACGGCAACCTGGCCTCCTTTTCAAGGCCGGTCACAGCGACGCTCACCTGGAACAATCAGACTTGGACGCTGGAGATACAGAAGTCGAAGATTCTCCACCTGGATGCCCCGGTCAGTGAGATTTCGCGTTTGCAAGTCTCTGTACCGCTCGATGAGATGCATATTAACGATAATATCACCAACGTCCGCATCGATGGCGGCAAGGTAATTGTTACAGGCTCGCCGGTGTGGACAAAGTCTCCCCACGGTATGACGGCCGGTTTCGGTGAGTTTCACTGGCATACGGAAGTCTCGGGCGACGGCGGCGGCAAGATGGAAAACGGCTACAAGGTAGCAAGAGACCATCTCAATATGAACTACCTGGCACCAGGGGACCATACGCCCGTGGGTCCGCGGTGGGAGCACCTGGTCAAGGTCACCGAACAGTTTAACGATCCCGGTGAGTTCGCGACTTTTTTCGGCTGGGAGAACTCGACTAAGCAGGGACATGACAATTATTACTTTACCGATCCGATGCACCGTGTTCATCCGCATCAGGAATACAAGCTCTGGGGGTTCAAGCCCTTTGAGATCCAGGACCAGTTGGAAGAGCTGTATAACCAGCTTCCGGATAACAATAAGTTTATCGCGATTCCGCACCATACCAATGCCGTGGCGGAAACCCGCAAACCCGACGGTACGCCGTACTGGTATCCATACCCGTTCTATAAGCCGGACAGTTTTCATCGCCTTTTTGAGATTTTCCAGATTCGCGGCAATATGGAACGCAATGAATATACCGATGCCTGGCGCGGCTGGTACGCCTGGGGGGCTTCAGCGCAGGATGCCCTCAGGGCCGGGTACAAGGTTGGTTTTGTCGGCTGTACGGACAATCATAACTCCAAGCCCGGTTTTGCTTACGGTGCCAAAGAGTCCTACGGTCGTGTACCTACTTATTCGCGGATCATGACCGGCCTGTGGACGCCGTCGGTTACGAGGGAAGATGTTTTCCTCTCGCTGCATAACCGGGCAAGCTGGGCGGTTTGGGATACCCGGGCGATTGTGTACTTTGCCGTGAACAATGCGATCCAGGGCAGTGAAATTTCTGTCCGCCAGGGGCAGAACCTGACCGCCCGTATCAAGGTCAGTGCGGAATGTCCGTTTCAGTCGCTGGAGATTGTTTCTGACGCCAAGGTCGCCTGGTCCACCAGCACGGCCGGGCGAGACTGTGATATCCAGGCCAATCTCGGCAAAGCGGACAGCGATGGGTATTACTATCTTCGCGGCCTTTTGCGAAATGGCGGCATTCTCTACGCCAGCCCGGTATTTGTCACGGCCGATTAACCTTCGACGAGTTTGAGTAACCATAGTGCACAAACAGGACTTCTTCATTGAGAGGAAGCGCTCAGGGAAATTCCCTATATTGAGAATTCTCCGGGGAAAATATGAAAATTCCTCTTTTTTCCCCGTCAAAGGCATCGTATCTTACAATAGAATGTACATTCATTCTCGCCGACGAGTTTCTTTCCGTTTGGATGAGGGTTTATAATTGAAATGGAATCCAAAAACCTTAGCCATGGCAGTAATGTCAGGGAGAAATTACCTTTATGAAGATGACGGAATTACGAAAAAAAGCCAAAGAACTCGGTATAAAACCGGGCAAGTTGAAAAAAGCCGACCTGGTTCATGCGATTCAGGCCGCGGAGGGCAACCCGCAGTGTTTTACCACGGCTGTGGACTACTGCGACCAGTCTGATTGCGCATACAGAGAGGATTGCTTCAAAGCGGAAGCCAACAGCTAACCAGAAGAAATAATTGCATTTGTTCCCTGTTGAAGGGGGGGATAAGAGGGGCTGCACATTACAACAGGCTATAAGGCTGTTATGTGTGAGTATATGTCCTTATACCAAATGTCTTGGTGATCTTACTAAAAAACCGGTTCTATTTTTGTACCAATTCCACATCTTTCTTGTTGACAAATTTGCTTCATTGGTTAGTATGTATGCTAAGCATTTACTGATATTTTTTTAGAGGTGCCTCGATATATCTTGCCGCAGGAGGCGAGGGTTATTTAGAACGTATTTTAAGATTTTTCGCATTGGAAGCGGGGAGTTTGCGCGCTGAGTTTGAGGTAATTTAAATGCACTTGTTATTGAAAGGGAAAAGTTATGAAAAAAGCAGTATTATTATTTACTTTATTTTGTGTTGTGTTGCCGGGGATTGTGCAGGCTTCATCGTGGAAGACCACGGCAATCAATTCCGTCTGGTACGATCCCAATAACTGGGATTTTCTGCCCTCGTTAACGACGGATGATGTTTTCATTCCGGACAGCGATTTTGCACCGGAAATCACCGGGCCCAATTCGTTTGAGATTAACGCCTTGAAGCTTGGAGGCACTTCAGCTTTTGCGGAGCTGTTCATTACATCCGGAGGTTCGCTGACGACAGGCAGCACGCAAACCGCTCGAGATTCGATCCAACTTGATAAAGATGGTGACTCCCGGATTACCATTGACGGCGGAACGCTGAGCACAACCCCATCCGGAGGAAAAGGTGATATTCGAATGGGCTTCAACAACGGAGCTGATTCGGAAATTTTGATCCTGAATGACGGGCTGCTTGAATGCGGCGGTCAGTTTTATATTGGTACGAATATCACAGATACCGGCGGAGCAGACAGCAATTCACTGGTGGTCGTGGATGCTTCGACCTTGAATATACAACCTGGTGACTCACCGGCAAGGACGCTTTTCCTGTCCAACAATGCCGTCAATTATTCACGGTTGTTCATTCAGAATGGCTCGTCAGCTTCCGTGACGACCGGAGATGTCATTGCCGGGTTTAAAGGTAACGGCGAACTCCATGTGACCGGTGGATCGATATTCGAGGTTCTCGACGGTAATCTACTCATTGGAGAGACCTCCGGCAGCGAGGGGGTGTTTACCCTCGATGGTGGTCAGGTCTATGTCGAGATTGGCAGTAATGACTTTGTGATTGGCAAGGAAGCCGGTTCCAGCGGTACTTTCACGATGACCGGCGGGCTGTTGGATATCGTGGACGATTTCAAAGTCGGTGAGGACGGCACCGGCATCATGACCATGACCGGGGGTCAGGTGGTCTTCGGCGGCAGTATGAGAGTGGGTGACAACTCGGGCGGGCACGGTGAACTGCACCTTGACGGCGGTACCATCGTTATGTTTGAGACAAATGATGGAGAATTCCGGGCAAGAGACGGCGGCACCGGTTTTACGGATATTACATACGGTGAATTTATCTGGGCCGCGGATGACGATCCCGATGATCAGTTCAAACAGGAATGTACCATTCGCCAGGAAGCCAGTGTCGGCGACTTGACAGCCTTTGGCCAGGCGCAGCGCGGTGGAATTAATATCGAGTTTTTGCCCAGCGAACCGGCCTTTCGGATTACGGCGCAAACGCCCGACCTCAACCAGGCGTATGCCCCCACTCCCATTGATGGGGAACGCAAGCTTGATTTTGCCGATCCACTTGAGAACCCCGTCAACCTTTCCTGGACGGCCGGAGATAATGCAGCCCCGGTCAATGGCCATACCTTATTTATGGGTACCAGCAAGCAGGATGTAACGGATTCCGAGGTTGGCGACCTCAAGGGAGATACGACGGTGACAACGCTGACCAATCCGAGTTATACGACTGCGACTTTGCCGCTGGGCAGATACTACTGGAGAGTCGATGAAAACAATACGGATCTCTCCATAACAAAAGGTGCGGTATGGTTGTTTGCGTTTGAGGATATCGAGATGGACATCGAAGACTGGGATGATTACGACACGACCGGCGAAGCCCTGGCAAATTGGAGTACGACAGGTACGGTTGCCATCGAACTGCTGACGGACAACGACGGCACCGGTTTTGACGGGAACGACAATATGCTCAAGCTTTCTTATACGGGCGCAACGAGCATTACTGCGAACCCGGCCAATCTGGAACTCGGCCGAAATGATTTCACCTTCGGCAATACGGATTTGATTCGCCTCCAATGGCGCGGTGTTTCAACCACCGGCAAGCCGGGCCTTTTTCTCAAGCTGACCGATGGTTCTGCTGGAACTGCCACCGTTGTATTTGATGCTTCAGATCCGAATCTTGCTCAGCCGACCTGGTCTGCCGGCTGGAATGAGTGGTACATCGATATGACCGATCCTGCGATTGCGTCCAATGTTGATTTGACGAATATTACCGAGTTTACCATTGGAACCAATCCGTCGGATCCCGCGGGAGTTGGTGACATTTATTTCGGTGATTTCGAAGTGGATGTTCCCTCCTGTGTTCCGCAGCTTAATGACGATCTGGGCGATACGGACGGCGACTGTGATGCCGACGTGGAAGACCTGGAACGCTTCGCGATTTTCTGGACCGAGGCTTCCGAAAATGTCACGCCTGTGGCGGTCGCGTCTGCTCCGATCCTGAAGTATACCTTTGATAATGCTGCTGATCTCGGTGAGGATACCTCCGGACGCGGCTATCACGCAACTGCGACGGGTTCTGCCGCGATTCAGGCAGCCGGAAAAGTGGGTGCAGGGGCTGTTAACTTTGATGGACTATACAGCCTCGTAGTTGCTGATGCCGCGGATGCCCTGGCTCCGATCGAGACATCCGGACAGGTCACCTTCGCGTTCTGGACCCTGGGCGATCCCAATCAGCCGGTGGAAGATGACATCTTCAGGTCTTATACCTCCGGCGAAACCATGCTCAAGTGCCATGTGCCCGATCAGAGCGGCCAGATCGCTTGGCAGGCGGGTGGAATCGAAGACGGCGGGGTGTACCTCCCGACACGATTTGCCGGCAACCAGGATGACATGCGTTACCAGGCGATGGATCTGACCGCATTCTCATTGCAGTGGAATCACTATGCGATGACCAAGGACTTTGACGCCAATATTCAGCGGATTTACATCAATGGTGTACTCGTCGCTGAGAACCGTTTCGCCGAGGCGGAATATTTCACTGTCGATGACTTCGCGATTGGCGGCAAGCCGGACGGCGGCAATGAATACCTCGGGCTGGTCGATGAGTTTGTCGTCTATGATGCAGTACTGAGCCAGGGCGAGATTGCCACGCTGGCCGGTATCGGGGCACCTTTTGTCCAGCCGCTCCTGGCGGACAATCCCGCGGATACCAACGGTGACGGTAAGATCACATTGGCTGATTTTGCGAATATCGCAGCAATCTGGGCCCAGGGGCCTGTCCTCTGGCCGTGATTGCCGGATTATACAGCTTCCTTTCGAAAGGCCTGTTTTTTCTCAAAGCAGGCCTTTTTTTGGCTGTACACATCTTCAGCAGAATCTTCTTTACTTGTTAAGAAAGTAAAGATACAATTCGTGCACTCGGTTGCACTGATGTGCAGCTCCAGACCGGTAAAAGGGCCTCTGGATTGATTCGGTGTGTGAGAATAGCTGAATAAAGGAAGCGAGCTTGGAAAAACAGGCAGAGATCAAACCTTCGGATAAAGTATCACTTTTTGTCAAAGCGGGCTGGGGTTTTGGCGGCCTGGCCGACTTTTACATCATGAACACCCTGATTATGCTCCTGATGCCGATCTACAATATCCGCTTCGGCATGGATCCGATGCTGCTGAGCATCGCGATATTTATTCCCCGTGCCATCGATGCCTTTACCGATCCGATGATGGGGAACATTTCGGACAATACCCGCTGCCGCTATGGCCGACGCCGACCGTATATCGCTCTCGGGGCGGTGGTGTGTGCGTTGCTTCTTCCGCTGATCTGGACACCTCCTTTTGCTTCGGATACCGGAAAATTTGTTTACCTGGTCGTTTTGTGTGTTTTGTATGCCCTGGCGTACACGGCATACGTGGTCCCCTATACCGCGCTTGGATTTGAACTGACCAGCGATTATGATGAAAAAACACGCGTGCTGGCCTGGCGGATGTATCTCGGGCTTTTGGGCAGTATTCCCGCCTACTGGATCTACCGGCTGACCCGGCTGGACGTGTTT
Organism: uncultured Pirellulales bacterium; assembly: GCA_964454745.1. Lineage (GTDB taxonomy): Bacteria > Planctomycetota > Phycisphaerae > Sedimentisphaerales > Anaerohalosphaeraceae > CAYVUI01. Next base: position 35,680 of record CAYVUI010000017.1, read on the forward strand.
AAAAACGACGAGGCCATTGGAGCTCCTTTTGTCTGTATTGGCGTCAGCCTGTTCGTCCTGCTGACGGGGCTGCTGCCGGTGATTACCTGCCGGGAGAATCTGCATATCCAGAGCCAGCCGCCGATCGGGATTTTTCGTTCCCTGAAAGAGACGTTCAAAAACAAACCCTTTTTGATTCTTTTTGTCGCGTATGTGATTATCATCTGCGGGATATTCACCAGTCAGAACTTCGCACTCTATATCAATATTTACCATGTCTGCGGGGGCGACAAAACCGCGGCGGGAACCATGTCGGCGCTGGCGGGCAACGCGAACGTTTTTGGGGCGTTTTTGAGCCTGTTTTTAATCGCGTGGATTTCCCGGCGATGGGAAAAAAGAAACGCGATGCTTTTTGGCCTTTTTCTGGGGATTGTCGCTTCGCTTAGCCTGTTCGTTACGCTCAATTCGCATCCGGTAGGGCGTTATGCCCAGTTGCTGTCCTTTTTCATCTTCGGGCTTGGCCTCCAGGGCTGCTGGCTGATGGTCAGTACGATGACCGCGGATATCTGCGATGAGGATGAGCTGGTCACCGGACGGCGGCGGGAAGGCATTTACGGTGCAGTCACCGGTTTTGCCCTGAAAATGGCAATGGCGGTCAGTGCCCTGTTTGGCGGGGCTCTGCTTAAGCTTTCCGGTTATCAGTCCGAGGGCATCCAGGAGGCCCAGAATATCGATCCGCAGATTATTACCAATATGATGTACCTGTTTATCGGCCCCCAGGTCGGCGGATTTCTTTTCGCGGCCTTTCTCTTTTTCTTTTACCCCATCGACCGCAAACGCTCTCACGAAACCCGCCAAAAGCTCGAACAGCGGCACAATATGGTTGACAGCACCACGATGTCCGGCGAGGGCCCGATTCCGGACCCCAAGCCGTATCAGGATCATTAACGGTACTGGGCCGGTCCGAAATCTCCCTGGTAATACCGCGCGATGACTTCACCGGGCGGTGCCACTTCGTCGAGCCGCTTTTGGTCATCCTCGGTAATCTCGATCTCTAATGCCCCGAAGTTGTCTTCGAGCTGCTGGGGCGTTCTGGGCCCGATGATGCAGCTCGTAATGCCCGGCTGGGCAATCACCCATGCAATGGCAACCTGGCTGGGCGTGGCGTTTTTTTCCTTCGCCAGTTCATTGACGACATCCAGCACGGCAAATCCCTCTTCCGTCAGGCACCGGGCCCCAAAGGCATTTTCATCCGAGAGGCGTGCCTCGGTGTGGTCCGGCTTGCTCTGGCGACTGTACTTGCCCGAGAAAAAGCCCTCCGCCAGCGGCGACCACGACAGGATGCCGTATCCCCAGGTTTGTGCAAACGGGATGAGTTCCCTTTCAATTCGCCGGTCCAGCAGGTGGTAGGGCGGCTGTTCGGAGACAAAACGGTTGAGCCCCAGCTCCTTTGCGACCATGATTGCCTCCATGAGCTGCCAGGCGGCGAAGGTGCTCGTGCCGATGTACCGGATCTTGCCCTGGCGGACCAGGTCATCGAGGGCCCGCAGGGTCTCATCGATCGGGATATCACTTTGCGGCCGGTGAATCTGGTATAAGTCGATATAGTCTGTCTTTAGCCGCTTGAGAGAAGCCTCGCACTGGTGCATGATGTGTCTTCGGCTGTTGCCCGCGGCGTTGGGATCCTCGTCATCCATTTTCCCGTGCGCCTTGGTTGCCAGGAAAATCCGGTCCCGGCCGCCGATCTTGGCGAGGGCTTTGCCGACGATCTCCTCACTGATGCCGCGGTTGTAGACATTCGCGGTGTCGATAAAATTGATTCCGCCGTTTACGGCGTTGGCGATAATCTTGATGGATTCGGCCTCCGGCGCCCTTGAGCCGAAGATCATGGTCCCCAGGCAAAGCGGTGAGACTTTTACGCCCGTGCGTCCAAAATTGCGGTACTGCATATTTCACCCCCGAAAAAACGTAAATTATCAATGTATACGTAAGTTTATCTGTTGCCATTATGGTCAATCTGTTCAGCTCTGTAAAGGAGCAATTTGGCTTTCCGTATCGCAGTTTGGGTTCCAGCAGATTTTTTTCTGGATTCTCGGGCCTTTTCGGGTCAAAATAGCAGTTCGCCAGTACGGAAACCGGCGGAAAATTAGAAAAGAATTACAATAGGATAAAAATGGTCGTATTTACGCTGCATCGTTATATTTTTACGGAACTGCTCAAGGTCTTTGCGGTGACAACTGCTGCATTGACCATCATTCTATCGCTGGGTTCAACGATTGCACCCATCCAGCGGTACGGGGTGGCCCCGGCCCAGATTCTCAGCGTACTGATTTATTTCATGCCGATTACGCTGACGTTTGTCCTGCCGATTTCGGCAATGTTCGCGTCGAGCCTGGTTTACGGCCGGCTGGCCTCGGATAACGAATTTGACGCCTGCCGGGCCAGCGGCATCAGCCTGACGACGGTAATTTACCCGGGCCTCTCTCTGGCGATTTTGGTGGCGATTACGACCCTCGTGCTCAGTTTCTACGTGGTGCCCGATTTCGTCCACCGGGCCGAGCGGACCATCAAGGACAATGCCAAGCAGATTCTCTTTCGCAATATCCAGCGCAAGGGCTATTACGAGCTGCCCAGTGACGGCGACCGGAAATATGTGATCCGGGCAGACCATGCGAATCCGGATGAGGATATCCTGATCGGGGTGACCATCACGGAGACCCGGGGGACGAAGGTCACACAGGTCATTACCGCTGAATCCGCCCTGATCCGCATTGAATCCCGTGATCGTTATAATGAAGTGACCGTCCTGGCCAGGGAGTCGTACCAGATCAGCCCGGACGGGGAACAGAGCTATTCGGCCCAGCTTATGGTCGCCAGCGGTTTTCCGTCTCTGCTCAGTGATAAGATCAAATTTCAGAAAATCGCGGAGATTAAGAAAATCCGGGCCAATATGATGAACTTTAACCCGGTTCGTGAACTGGCCTTCAAGGCCGGCAGCCAGTTAGGGATGGAGCTGCTCGCCGAGGAGATCGCCCAGCAGAGCCGCGAGGAGATTGTGGATTATTATCCGCTCGAGACCCCGAACAAAATTGTCATGGTCCGAGGACCCGGTGCTCAAATTGATGAAAGCAGTAAGGATGAACCAATTATTGACATTCCCGGTCCGGTGAATGTGATCGAGATGCGCAAAGATCTCGAAACGATCATCTGTACTTATGAAGCCGATTCTGCCGAACTTCGCCTCGATGGCGACCGGCCGACTTCACCGATTGTCCTGATCCTCAAAAATGTAGACTGGCAGCTTGCTGACGGAACCAGTTCGAGAGCCCCGATCGCCAAGCGGACCTTTCAGTACCTTTCTTTACCGGACAATATCGCCGGCCTGCTCACGCCGGATAAAGTGATGGGATCGGTGCGAAATGCTTATTCGCTGCTTGATACCCGGCCCTCGAACCGGGTCATCCAGAAGCGGGATATTATGGAACATGAGATCGGCGATGCCCTCGAGGAAATCACCTCTGAGACCCATTCGAGGCTGGTATTCGGAATCGGCTGTATTTCGCTGGTGCTGCTGTCGATCACCTTCGGTATCCAGCTCAAGGGCTCCCATCTGCTCAGTGCCTTCGGGGTCAGCGTGATCCCGGCAACGATCCTGATTGTGTGTATCATGGCCGGAAAGAGCCTGATTACTTCCGCGGCACAGAGCAATCAGAACTGGGGAATTATGCTGATGTGGATTTGCCTGGCGGTGCTGTCGGTCTTTACGCTGGTCAACTACCGCAGGCTTATGAAGACCTGACAGGCCGATCCTGACGATACGGCATTGTCCCTCCAGCCGTCGGTCAGCGGCTCTTTTTTTCAAAAAGTGCCGGCAAAAGGCCATTTTAGGCCGATTTAACGTTGACAACCTGTGGACACATATCTATGATTCACCAAAGTTTACCTTCGTTTCGAAACGAAATCATGATTAATCAGGATTAGGAGTTGTAGCAATGGCCAAGAAAACGGCAAAGGCAAAGAAAAAACAAATGGTCTATTTCTTCGGAAATGGCAAGGCGCAGGGCAACGCGAAGATGAAAGAGCTGCTCGGCGGAAAGGGCGCGAACCTGGCAGAAATGACCAGTATCGGCGTTCCGGTCCCGCCCGGCTTTACCATCTCGACAGCGGTTTGTGCCGAGTACAGCAAGAAACATCACAAATGGCCCGCCGGCCTCGAAGAGGAAGTTCTCAAGAACGTCAAAAAGCTCGAGAAGGCAATGGGCATGGAAATGGGTAACCCCGACAAGCCGCTGCTCGTATCGGTACGAAGCGGTGCCGCGGTCTCGATGCCCGGTATGATGGACACAGTCCTCAACCTCGGTCTCAATGACGATGTCGTGGAAGGCATCATCGCCAAGACCGGCAATGCCCGTTTTGCGTATGACATCTACCGCCGCTTTATCGACATGTTCGGTGATGTGGTGATGGGTTGTCATCACGAGAAGTTCGAGGAAAAGATCGACGCGGCCAAGAAAAAAGCCGGTGTCAAGAACGATAATGAGCTCAGCGCCGACCAGCTCAAGGAAGTCGTTGAACAGTACAAGAAGGTATACAAGAAGGAAGTCGGCAAGATGTTCCCGCAGGATGCCTTCGAGCAGCTCAAGCATGCCATCAACGCCGTTTTCAACTCCTGGGACAGCCCCCGAGCTGTAAAGTACAGAATGCTCAACGATATTAAGGGCCTGCTGGGTACCGCGGTAAATGTACAGGCCATGGTCTTCGGCAACATGGGTGAAGACTGCGGTACCGGCGTTTGCTTCACACGCAACCCCAGTACCGGTAAGAAGGAATTCTACGGTGAGTTCCTGATGAACGCCCAGGGCGAGGACGTGGTGGCCGGTATCCGCACGCCGATCCCGCTGATCAAGCTCAAGAAGGTTATGCCCGCGGCATACAAGGAACTGACCGCAACCATGACCAAGCTCGAAAAGCACTACTCTGATATGCAGGATATCGAGTTCACCATCCAGGAGAGAACGATGTATATCCTCCAGACCCGTACCGGTAAGCGTACCGCGGCTGCGGCTGTGAAGATCGCGACCGATATGGTCAAGGAAAAGATGATTAACGAAAAGACAGCGATCACCCGTGTCGAGCCGGCACAGGTGGATATGCTGCTGCATCCGTCTTTCGACCCCAAGGCCGAGAGAAAGGTAATTGCAAAAGGCCTGCCCGCTTCTCCGGGTGCGGCTGTGGGCCAGGCGGTCTTTGATGCCGACACCGCGGAAGCATGGCGCGACAAGGGCCACACGGTCATCCTGGTTCGTATCGAGACCAGCCCCGAGGATATCGGCGGTATGGATGCGGCCAAGGGGATTCTGACTGCTCGCGGCGGTATGACCTCGCACGCGGCGGTCGTTGCCCGCGGTATGGGTAAGTGCTGTGTTGCCGGTGCAGGCGATGTCGAGATTAACTACAAGCAAAAGAAGTTTACCGTCAACGGCACCACCGTCAAGGAAGGCGACTGGATCAGCCTTGACGGGACAAAGGGCGAGATCATGGTCGGCAAGCTGGCAACCGTTGAGCCCAAGCTCTCCGGCGATTTCGGCAAGCTGATGATAATGTGCGACAAGGTTCGCAAGCTGGGCGTCCGTACCAATGCGGATACCCCGGAAGATTCCAAGCGTGCCCGTGAGTTCGGCGCGGAGGGCATCGGCCTGTGCCGTACCGAGCACATGTTCTTCGAAGGCGACCGTATCTGGGCCGTCCGTGAGATGATTCTCGCTGCGGATGATTATGCGGAAATGCTCCGCCAGGTGCATGAAGCGGATGAAGATACCGCGGAAGTCAAGGCGATTGAGAAGAAATTCGCGACCGTCAAGAAGCAGTTCGAGGGCGCTCTCAAGAAGCTGCTGCCGTATCAGCGCAAGGACTTCGAGGGGATCTTCAAGGCAATGGCCGGCCTGCCGGTAACCGTTCGCCTGCTCGATCCGCCGCTGCATGAGTTCCTGCCCCAGGATGCCAAGAGCCAGGGCGAAATGGCCAAGCGCCTGAAGGTGACCCCCAAGCGGGTGAAGGCCGAGGTCGAACGTCTCCACGAGTTCAACCCGATGCTCGGTCACCGTGGCTGCCGCCTGGCGATTACCTACCCGGCGATCTACCGCATGCAGGCACGTGCGATCATCGAAGCGGCCCTGGCCGTCAAGAAGTCCGGCAAGAAGGTGCTGCCCGAGATCATGATCCCGCTGATCGGTACCGTCCAGGAACTTTCGATCATCAAGCAGGAAGTTGAGGACGAAATCCAGGCGGTCTTCAAGGAAAAGAAATCCAAGATCAAGTACATGATCGGTACGATGATCGAGGTTCCGCGTGCAGCTCTGACCGCGGACGAAGTGGCTGTGGATGCCGAATTCTTCAGCTTCGGCACCAACGACCTGACGCAGATGACCTGCGGCTTTAGCCGTGACGACGCCGGCAAGTTCCTCGGCGAATACGTCAACCAGGAAATCTACGAAAAGGATCCGTTCCAGGCCATCGATCAGACCGGTGTGGGTAAACTCGTCGAAATGGCTGTTCAGCTTGGCCGTAAGGAGCGCAAGTCGCTCAAGTGCGGTATCTGCGGTGAGCACGGCGGCGAGCCCAGCTCGATCGATTTCTGCCACCGTGTGGGTCTTAACTACGTAAGCTGTTCTCCGTTCCGTGTGCCGATTGCCCGCCTGGCTGCTGCCCAGGCCGCGATCAAGAACTAACGCGGGATTTGAAGTTTACATACAAAAGGGCAGGTTTTTACAACCTGCCCTTTTTTCATGCGCGAAACGTGTTCCATTGTGACTCGTTTAAATTCATTTCTTGATTTCTACCAAAATACTAGCCATAATCCGACATATTCCAGTTCCGGATATTCCGGGATCAGTTGTAATTGAGTAAAGAGAATTGCGGGGTGTTTATGCTGTCATTTGTCTGGTTGTGTGTGCTGCTTGGCCTGGGCCATTTGCTCAGGATGAAGATCAAGCTCTTACGGACCCTTTATCTGCCAAGCTGCGTGATTGGCGGCCTGCTGGGGCTGGCGGTTTTGCAGATTCTCCATACCGCCGGAGGCGGGGAAAGCGGATTCTGGGTATCGATAGATGCCGCTGCCCGCCAATGGTCTGCTCCCTGGGGCAAACTCCCGGGCTTTTTGATCAATATCGTATTTGCCTGCCTGTTCCTGGGGGTAAAGCTTCCGCCGATTTCGACCTTATGGAAGCGGTCCGGACCGCAGGTCTGCTACGGTCAGACGGTTGCCTGGGGCCAGTACGTCGTCGGACTGGGCCTGTTTTTGATACTGATAAAGCCGTTATTTCCCAGCTTGCCGGATATGTTCGGCGGCACACTGCCGGTCGGCTTTGAGGGCGGGCACGGTACCGCAGCAGGCCTGGGCCCTGTATTTGCGGAAAAAGGCTGGGCCGCGGGGACCGATTTTGCCCTGACCAGCGCGACGTTTGGCATTCTCTCGGCGATTACCGTGGGTATTATTCTCGTAAACTGGGCCGCCCGCAAGGGTTACACCCATAAATCCGGCGAGGACATCTCAAAGGTGCTCGAAGATGACACCGTCGGCGTCATCCCCCTCGATCAGCGCCCCTCGGCAGGGCGGCTGACGGTCAAATCCGACGCGATCGAGTCGCTTTCGCTGCACCTGGTGATCGTTGGCCTGGCGGTGGGGCTGGGGTATCTACTCAAACAGGGCCTTGTGGGCCTGGAATCGCAGGTTACCTATCTTGCCAGGCATTCACTGCTTAGCAGTTTTCCGCTGTTTCCGCTTTGTATGCTCGCGGGATTGCTGATCCAGTATCTGGAGGAAAGATTTGACAATCACAACCTTATCGATCTGGGCCTGATCCGCCGAATACAGAACTCCGCTCTTGATTTCCTGGTCATTGCCGCAATTGCCACGATTAACCTTCGCGTGGTGGTTTCGGGGCTTTTGCCGCTTACGATTCTCGTTGCCGCGGGGATTGTCTGGAACGTGTTCTGCGTAATTTACCTGGCCCGGCGGATGCTGCCGGACGCCTGGTTCGAGCGGGCGATTGCGGAAATGGGCCAGTCGATGGGGGTGACCGCTACGGGGCTGCTGCTGCTTCGCGTGGTCGATCCCGATTACGAGAGCCCCGCAGCCGACGCCTTTGCCTGCAAGCAGCTCATTCACGAGCCGTTTATGGGCGGCGGGCTCTGGACCGGGGCGGCGATTCCGCTGATTGCTGCGCATGGAGCCGGACCGATCTTTTTGTTTTCGACCGCGGTTCTGGCGGTGTGGCTGGGCGTGGTTTTTGTACCCAAAATCATGAAAAAAGCCCCAAAATCGTGAAATATAGGCTCGGCGGCTTAAAAACAGCCCGAATTTGCAATTGACACAGGTTTGCCGGTTCGATACAATCATATATTCGACCGATTGGCCGATTTGCGGTGGAAGTAGCTCAGTTGGTTAGAGCACTAGATTGTGGATCTAGGGGTCGGGGGTTCGAATCCCCTCTTCCACCCTTTTCCCAGGAAAATCTCCCTGTCATTGCCGCTTATATTTTCCCATTATCTGGCCCTGGGCCAGGATATGCCCTTCCATAGCATTGAGCAGGTCCGCCTTGGTTGAATCGCCGGCAACATCCAGTTTGGTATCGAGGGCGTAGATTTTGAAATAATAGCGGTGCGTTCCGCTGGGCGGGCAGGGCCCACCGTAGCCGTGCGTGCCGAAATTTGTAATCCCCTGCAGAGTCCCGTTATCCAGTTTGGGCTTTTTTGCGATGTTCTCGTCGAGGCCGTCCTGTTCTGCCGGAATGTTCCATGCTACCCAGTGCACCCAGGTTCCCATTGGGGCATCCGGATCGTCCGCGATCAGGGCGATGCTCTGTGTCCCCTCGGGCACTGCCTGCCATGAAAGCGGAGGGGAGATATCCTCCCCGTCGCAGGTATACTTTGCCGGGATCATTCCCTCGTTCTTAAAAGCTGTGCTCGTGACATTAAGATTCATATTCGTACCTCCTTTCGGTGTGTCCTGATTGTTACAACCGCAAAAGAATAACATCGCTGTGAGTGTCACAATGAAACTGGTTCGCATTTTCAAGCCTTTCGCGAAAATATAGTTTTCCGTTCATATCGCCAGTGTATCCCTGCTCCAGACGGATGCAATCAGGTTTTCCCCCATGCGCCCACGGATCAAAAAAGTGGCGGATTTTTCGCAATTCTGCCCTGAATACAGTGTAAGTTTACTTTCGTGCCAGGCGATGTTAGAAAATGCAACGAGCAAATCTATCCAACCCTATCGGAAAAGATACGGGAAACTTATCTGCGGATGTATCAAGCAGTTCACACAACTCCCCTGTGTCGGGATCTGAATAATCTCTGCATACGAGCTTTATCAGTTGTTTCAGTTCAGAAATCAACAACAGCTCATCCAGTTCCATATTGCAAAGGTCCACAAGCTTTATCCAGAGGATTTCTGCTGCTTTCAGGCGGTTTGGCCACTGGACCCATCGGCATGGGTGCCCGTTTGGCTGGAGCAGGGCATCGAGAGTTCCCGATTTTAAACGATAGAATTTTTCTTTTTTCGATGTCCTTGTTAGAATAATTCCGGAGCGGGCCATCTCAACAAGAATCGTTTGGACGGTTTTTTGATAATAGGATGTTCTGCGAGCTGCCTCACTTGGATGGACCTCGTGGATTGAACTGAGCAGGCAAAGGATTTCCGCTCTTGCATTGATCCCTATCAAAGACCGCAAACGCAGAAGAAGACAGGCGTCGGCGTCACTGTCAAAAGTTCCTGAGTTTCCCCTCAAATTCAATTGACCCCGTACGAAGCCGTTTCTTAAAAAGACAGGATTTGCTTGTGTTTCTTCCGGGAATGGCAGGGCAGTTCCTTCTTTATCGAAAAATAGCGGCTCATTTCGTTGTAGCGTGTTTTGGGAGGAGAGTCCAGACCATTTAAGTTTGTATGTGGCGTTTTGTGCCAGCAATTCTGCTGCGGCACTGATTTGCGGACCACATGAAAACTGATATTTTTTTTGCATTTGTTTAAGTCGCTGCACATTGATAAGTTGGCCGTTTACAAAGAGCCAGTCGATGATTTCATCGAAAAGTCTCGCATCATATCTGCAAAGGCTCATTGAAAATAACAGCAACGCTTCCGGGTCAATCACTCGGTCTTCCGGCCTTTTTATTTCTCCAGCAATCCCGAGTAAACTCCATTGATTCCAAAGAAAAGAAAAAAGAGTTTCACCGAAATGATTCTTAGATTTTTTCAGCCAGTTGCTCATAACCAAACTTCTTTAAAAACATTTGAGCTGCGACTCTGAAGCCCTCAGATGGATCATGTGTGATTGCCCATTTCATTGCATCGAGCAATTCCTTTTCAGAAGGATTTATTGCCTTTAAATCAGAGGCATGATAACTGCCAAACTGATCAATAGCGGCATAAAGTTTAAAATGAATCAAGTCCAGTCGGCCGGCATAAAAAACTTTAAGGTTCTCGCCTTGATATCCCTGAATAAGCCTCTGGGTAAATCCCGCAGGAAGTCCCAGCCGAAAGAGACCGCCTTCTCCACTGCTCGGTCCGTTATTGAGCCAGTCGTGGGATAAATGTAAGGTCTCGGCTACTTCTTGAGCTGCTTGTTCAAGTGCTTCCGGCATCGGAGCCGGATCAATCAACCGGCACGATGAGTCCATAAGTGCGATAATGTCTACATCTTTTGTCGTCCGGGTTACCAGTTTTAATGCGTTTAATGCCGTACCCCCACATACTACAAGAATAAAGCGGCCGCTGTTGTTTAGTCTCAATCTTCCGTCAAGCAGTTTCAAAGCTGTTTGTATCTCTTGGTAATTATGAGTCCACTCTAAAAAGGTCAGATGTGCGAGTTTAAAATATTTGAGATTTTGC
>CAYVUI010000018.1:0-45974 GCA_964454745.1 uncultured Pirellulales bacterium
AACTGAAACGTTCCGCTTAAACAATAATTTTACGTAAAATGGAAATTACACCCTATGAAAACATCTCATCCGGAGTTTCTTGATTCAGGAAAGCAGTCTGGCTGATAAACATTATCTTTGGCAAGGCAGCGGAGCAGTACAGCTCATACTTGTGAATATTGATTGGGGACAAGCAATTGAATCACCGCCCTTGGCCCAGATATCCGCAGTAAGGCCTTTTTCGAACATTCTGTTTTGTTCCGTCAAATAGATAAAACCTGTTTGTTCAGCTCCCATTTGACGGACAAGCTGGCACAGAGCCGCCAGGCGTCCTGGTGAGTTGGTCACAAACAGCAAATGAAAGCCCCGAAGTTGGCAATTCCAGGGCTGTTCATATTTTTTGTAACCTTCACTCAAAAAATAGGATTGGTAGTTGATGATCTTTTGGCGAATATCAGTCATCTCTCTTTTGGGACTGGCCAGGGTTTCCGTACCGCAATCTACCTCAAGAAATAACAATATAGTCAGGTTCCTGTTCTTGTCGGTAATAGACAAAACTCCGTCAGGTATGAATACTCTTTCTTTGCCCTCTTCTAGGGAGACCACGTTGGAGATTATGGACCTGCCGGCAGGGTCGCAGGGTATAAATGGAGAATTATGGGCTATAAAGCGTGTCGAGACCGATGGCAGTACCTTTTGGGAATACTGCAAAAAAATCCGAAACCAGTTCATCAGGACCTGATGTCCCGGGCAATGGATATTGCTTCCTATAACCCGGTCAGATGGAATCTCGGTTGGCAGAATCCCTTTCTCCTGTAAGACATCAATTCCTCCCTCGGTTACTCCCATCAGGACTTTGGGCCTTCCGCGATTCTGCCCGACATACTTGCTTGCAGTTTGTACCCACTCTTGGTCCATGAGACGCTGATAAGCTCTATACACAGATTGTCTGGGCCGATCCGCAATCCAGGCTGCCTGTTCGACGGTAAGCAATCGATGCTCCGCGGTGATCTTCAGTAAGATGATATCACTTTTAGTCAATCTTTTTGGGGGCATATCTGATCTCAATTGAAGAACGATTCACTCTTTCTTTCATAGGTATAGCGGAATAATCATATTGAAAGTTCCAAAATATATCGATTTTTTGGATGATCTGAAACTTAATCCCTCTTGAGACCGCTATGGTAATGGAAAGAGTAAATGATGAATCCGTCATTGGGGAATATGATATGCAGAATACCACGATGCGAATGGAAGAAGGAGAATGGCCGCCTCATCCGGTTGAGTTTCCACCAATTATGACGCCGACGGAAGCGGCTCAGTTTTTACGCCTGGATCTTACCGGACATACCCCGAAATCCGCGAAACGAACCCTCAATTACTGGCGGGACCATGGAGATTTAAGGGGTACAAAGTATGCCCGCCATGTATGGTATTTGAGAATTGAGCTTGAACGGTTTCTGGACAATAAAACGCAAGAATAGAGATTTTTCTAATTTTATCTTGCGCGATTTCTGAAACCCAGTACAATGTAAAAGTTGGTTGCAGTGGTACTGGGTTGTCCTGATATAGGAGAACCATATCATGGCATATTTAAAAGTAAGTGTTAACAGGAATTGGTATGGCAAAATACCTCTGGACAAGAAAGGCAAGTCTATTCCCAAGAACTTATGGCCCAAACGTCGCAAGTTTTCATGGGAAGTTCGCTGGTTTGATTCAGAGGGCAAACGTCTTTCAAAAAGCTTTAAAAGTAGAAAGGAGGCTGAAGAGTACGCAAGAAAAATTCAGGATAAGGTAAATTCCGGTAAGGCAAATAAGCCTAAGGAGATTACGATTGACAAGTTCATAAGAGAGCACAAAAAGGTCATGGTGGGACAGGTGGCTTATGCTACATTAAAAGATCATTTAAGAGCACTTAATTATTTTTCTGACTTTATTGGAAGAGAAAAGTTAATGAAATATATTTCTCCACGAGACGCAGAAGCCTATGTGGCAAGCCGTTTAGCAGACGGATTGGCTTTTGCAACTGTAAATAAAGATATTAGAACTTTGAAAGGAATTTTTAACCTTGCAATTGAACCTCGAGGTTATTTGTCAGAAAATATGAATCCTTTTGCTAAGATTAAGCAGAGGAAGTTAGCAATGAAGGTGCCTAAGTATGTTTCAGCGGAAGATTTTGCCAAGGTGTTTCGTGTTGCAAAGACCTTGTGGCTCAAAGCCTTCTTGGCTTTGGCGTATACAAGTGCAGGCAGAAGAGGTGAGATTATGAATTTGACATGGCCCGATGTTGATTTTGAGAACCAAAATGTTTATTTTGTACCGAAGCAAGCATCAAAATTAACCCTTGAGTGGGAGCCAAAAGACCACGAGAGTCGTGTTGTGCCAATACCACCTGAAACCATACAACTTTTAGCTAATTTACAGGCTGAAAGTTGCGAGGGTAATCCATATGTTTTTGTTGGTACCCAGCGACTTAAAAATATCTTAAAACGTAGGGACGATGGAACGTGGAGACCTGATTATGAGCTTGTGAACAATTTGTGTCGTTCGTTTGAGGTGATCTGCAAAAGAGCCGAGGTAGACATTTTTAAGCCGCACGATCTAAGGCGGTCTTGTATTACCAACTGGTCCCAAACTCTACCAATCCAGACAGTTCAGCAATTGGCAGGTCATTCGAGCATTTCCACTACACGGAAATACTATCTTTCAGTTCAAAAGAGTGATCTGGAACAGGCTCGCAAGTTGCAATCCAAACTAATGACCAAATTGACGAACTTTTGACGAAATTATGGTAAAAATGAGATATTTTAGTGAAAACATCTTGACAGGAATATGGGCAAGTCATTATGCTTACAGCACTTAGCATTTTAGGCGCTCGTAGCTCAGTTGGATAGAGCAACGGATTTCTAATCCGTAGGTCGCAAGTTCGAATCTTGCCGGGCGTGGTTTTTCTAATAGACTCCTCTGTTTAGCACTGCGCCCTTACTGCATCTTCGTGTTAGGCACTTCGGGTATAATGCAGTATTCAGGATGAGTCCGCTGCTTTTTCACAGTCTCGGATATCTCTTGCCATGCGGCCTTTAGACTGGGAGAGGCTTTGGGCAAGTCGTGTTCGATCTCCCGTCTCAGTGCGGCAAGTTTCAGGTACGGCACGGCGGCGTACATGTGATGCTCGATATGATAATTCATGTTCCAGTAGAAAAACCGCAAAACGGGGTTCATTATCACCGTACGGCTGCAGAGGCGAAAATCCGGCACACCGTGGACCATTCCCGTATGCTGGGTCATCCCGGCAAGCTGGCCGAAACCGACGGCGATAAACGTCGGAAAGTTGACGATCAAAATCAGCGGCCACAGGCCAAAGTACAGAAAGACCCCGATTAAAATGCCGTGGCCGATCAGCAAAAGTCGGGCCCAGCGGACCACCTCTTTGCGGGTTTGCTCGTCCTGCAGAGTGAAATACGTCCCGATGTATTCATGCACATTGCCAAAGGCATTACGGACCGTCCGCCCGACGGACGAAAACAGCCCCGGCACCCAGCACAGGTCAAACGGCACAACCGTCCAGAAGAGTATCCAGTGCCACGGTTTGTAGACTCTAGGCATCGGATTTTCATAATCCCGGCCATTATAAACCGTCACCTGGTGATGATTGAGGTGGCCGATTCGCATCATGACATAATTGCTCCAGAGAAAAAAACTGCACAGTTTCAGGAAAAATTCATTAAGTCGACGGCTCTTAAAAGGGGTCTTGTGCAGCATTTCATGGACAGGGGCGTAAAGATGTCCCGCCAGCGAGCAATGAACGAACAGAACGAGCAGAAAAACCGTCCAGTGGATGTAAACATAGCTAAGGTACGCGAGCGTACCGGTTATGGCAAAGATCAGCAGTTGTGCCAAAATGTGCAGCAAAGGAACAACGTCGCTTCGCTGCGTGAGTTCATGAAGCTTTTCCTTTTCTACCGGCGTGCGGTACCAGTGTATTCTTTGCTGTTTCAAACAGGTCCTTTCAGAGCTGTAGTGTCGGCAATAGGGCTGACCTTCAACCTTAGTATGCTATTATACTTAATTGGCGGTAAAAAAACAACCTGTCCTGCTAAACCAATCAACTCGGTGGATTATTGAAGACGTAAGGTAATCGTTGCTCCCTTTTTGATCTCGATTTCAAGTGGTTCGCCGGGCCGGGTTTTAACGTTTTTTTCCATTTTTCCGTCCGGGCCGACAGCCGTGAGCTTCCAGTTCCCGTAGCCAAAGAGCAGGCGCAGTTTCCGGCTTTCTGTATCAAGGATTTCCACCCGTATGGTTCCCTCCCGGTTGGCAGAGACGGCAAGCAGACTGCCCTGGTAGGCGATGTTCGAGACGCGGAGGCTGGGCCAGTCCTCAGGCAGTCTCGGTTCAATTCGCAGGCCGTCAATTTTTGCTGTCAGGCCCAGAAAGCCTTCGGTCATGATCCGGGGTACGAGAAGGGTTTCGACAAATTCCTCGTCCATGCCCAGTCCGCCGGCGGTTCCGCCTCCCTGGAGAGTGCCGCGCCCGGGCTTGCTGTAGTAGGCCCGGTAACCGCCTTCTTCCTGAACTTCGCGGTACCATTCAAGGATTTCCTCAAGCCGCTGCCACGCATTTTGGGCGGAGTTCACCTTGATCCGTTCGATGATGTCATGGAACGACCATGCGAGTACCGCGCCGCCGTCCTGGACCTGGTCACCCCATTTAAGAATCTCCGGCTGGGACCAGACTGACGTGTAGTATTCCAGGTTGCGTTTGGTGGTACACCGCGGGGCAAAACGCCAAAAATAGATATCCTCACCGGTTGAAGTGTCGCCTTCGACGATCCGTTTGCCTTCGAGCCAGTCCATGATTTCGCGCTTCTGCCAGTCGAGGGCGAAATCATAATACATCGCTTCAAGGCTTGAGAAGATAAAACCGTAGTCCCACTTTTTTCCGTTGATATCCACAGCGGAGACGAAGCGTCCCGTCTTGTCGTTCCAGAAAAGTTCAGTGCCGGTTTTTTTCACATTTGCGGCAAGGTTTAACAGCGCATTCGGTTCGAAACTAAGCGCCCCGGTATGGAGATTCCACTGGGGGTACTTTCGAATCAGCGATTCCAGTTCGGCCATCTTTCGCAGGGTCTGGTAGCAGTACACGGTTGCATAGCAGTCTTTGCCGCCAAAGGGCAGCAGGTCGTAGTAATTACCGCCAATGCCGTGCCCGTAGCGGATAACCTTGTTCCCCTGTTCATCGTAGCGAATCCCGCTGGTTCCATCGTGACCGACCCAGGGAACGAAGACGCAGTTGTATTTTTTGACCTGGAATTCCTCGATCGCATAGTGCAGCGCCAGACGCATGCGGTTGACCTGGTCTCGCAGGAAGTTCAGGTCTCCGGTCCATGCGGCGTAATCCATGCAGCCCTCGATATAGGCGAAATTATTGATCGGATGACGGGAATCCACACCGGTGAAGATGGACTGTATCGTGATTTGTGCGCCGGCGGCCTTTTCAAATACCACGCGGATTTGTGTCAGGGTCTTCTCTTTCCAGCCGGGCACCTTATAGATAGGTACCATCGTAAACCGCTGCGCTTCAGAGCCGGGTTCGGGCGCAAAGAGCATCCTGCGTTCTTGCCTGAATTCGGGCTGCTCTTTTGTTTTCCATTCGATGTAACATTTCGCCCCGGCCGGCATGTTTTGATTCCACCATTCGAGCACAATAAAAGGGGCAACATAACTGTCTACGGACATTTTGGGTGTGGTCAATACCGCGTGGTCATCGGTGACGGTGACTTCAAGTCCTTTCTTCTCGTTAATATTTTGTCCGGAGAGGCCCTCCAGTTTCCAGCCTTCCAGCGACCCGGTGGGAAAGACGTTGAAGACTTCGCCAAATGGAATGCCCTCGGTCGAAAAATGCCAGCCCTGGCCGCCTACCTGCGTCCAAAGCGGGAAGGGCCAGCCGTGGAAATGGGCCAGTCCGCGATGCTGATGGGTCGAGACATAACCCTCATCGGAAAAATGCCGGCTCCTGAGGCTCTCACGTATGCCGTCTCGGTACTGGTCGAGTTTGGGGTTTTGCGCCCAGAGGACCGAGCCCGGCATCCACATGTCCCACATGGTCGAATAAGGCCGCCAGAAATAGTGCATCCAGAAAAATTCTCGCATGGTTTTCATGTCCTCGGCATGGCCGGGAACCTGGAACTGCGGAAAATTGTCCGGCAGGGTTTCAGGAGGATTGAGACCCCCTCCAAGGCTGGCAAACAGGGACATGGAAAAAGCAAGAACAATAACTGTACCCAAAAGAGTTTTTTTCATTTTGGTCTCCAAAATTTATGGAAAGAGACGGTTCAAAACCTCCATTGTAAGCCTGGATGTATCCGGCAAAAGGATGTCGGGATTGGTCAGTACGTGTTTATCTCCTATGCCGACCGTTTTACATCCCGCGGCCTTGCCCGCCTCGATTCCGGCATAAGCATCCTCGACCAGTACGGTATGGTCCGCCCTAACATCAAGCCGCTGCATACCCAGCAAAACGCCCTCCGGGTGCGGCTTGGAATGAGTGACATCATTGCCGGTAACTACCGCATCGAACAGATCGGTAATCTGCAGTTTATCAAGGATGGTGGGCGTATTTTTGCTGGCGGAACAGACCGCGATTTTGATCCCGGCTTTTTTCAGCTCAGCGAGAAGCTGCGGTATCCCCGCGAGCATCTCATCGGGGCTTAGCGAGTCGAGCATCTGGACATAGAGTGCGTTCTTCTCCGCGGCCATTTGCTGTTTTTCTTCTTCGCTGTAGTTTTTCTCTGCCCGTTCGAGGATGATATCGAGGCTGTCCATCCGGCTGACGCCTTTGAGCCGTTCGTTGATGGCCTCATCAAAATAAATGCCCTCCCGGTCCGCCAGGGCCTTCCAGGCTTTGTAATGATATCGTGCGGTATCGACGACCACACCGTCAAGGTCGAAAAGCACGGCGTGCAAATTTGTTGGATGGTTCGACATTCTGTATACCTTATCCTTCGTTTATAAATGGATGTTAAGGCAACGAATATAGCCGAAAGGGGGGAAAAAACAACTCAAATTACGCAATCAACTCTGTCTTTTCAATGACTGTTACCGCTTGAAAAGCTTTCCAGGACGATATCCGCATGAAAAATTGAATTTTCTGGACGGAAACCTATAATAGAGCCGTTGTAATCGAACAGGAATCTCAATGACTGAAAAGGGATGTAATGAAATATAAGCTCATTTGCCTGAATGTTGTGTTTGTCTCCGCTTTTTTATCTATTATTTCCACCGCGGCTGGGGAGATACAATCCGTTGTGCCTTATTCTCCCGGTCTCAAAGGCCCCGGCAGTACCGTTTATGCCGTTACGACAAATGGCCGGCCCGTGTATGTCGATCCTTTCCGCACGATTGAGTGGTGCCATTTTTCCGCTGATTTTCCATGTACGGTCACAGTAAAGGCCAAAAATCAAATAAAGAAACATACGATTCGGCCGTTTAGTAAGAAAATCAAAGCGGATGTAAACGGCACCGAAATGACCTTTCAACTGGAAAAGCCCGGACAATTAGTCATAGAGGCGAGTAAGGGCAAGTTGCTGTTTCTTTTTGCGGATGCGCATGAACAGAACGCCCCAAAGCCCGGCGACCCTAATGTGGTAAACATTGCCGACTTTGTCTCCGATGCTTCGGGGCGTAAAACGATAACCGATGAAATCCAGGGAGCCATAAATCGTGCCAGGCCCGGCAGCGTGCTGTATTTTCCTCCGGGGGTATACAAAACCGCCACCCTTTATCCTAAGAGTGATACGCACATCTATTTTGCTCCCGGTGCGATTCTTTTAGGCTCCGGCGACCGCGAGGATTATAAAGACAAGACCGATTCACTGTTTATGATCGAAAATGCCCGCAATGTCCGATTTTCCGGCAGGGGAGTACTGGATGCAAACGGTACAGAACTTCGTGAAAATGGGCAAAGAGGAAACCTGATCCGTGCCTTCAAATGTGAGAACCTCGTATTTGAGGACCTGATTTTCCGTAATTCGCCGACCTGGAATACACGGCTGATTAACTGCGACAATGTTGCAGTTTCTAATGTCAAGATACTAAATGATACCGATTTGACAAATACCGACGGATTCGATCCGGATAATTGCCGGCATATCCTGATCGAAAATTGCTTTGCCTATTGCGGTGATGACCCGGTTGTCATCAAAAGTTCCAGCAGTCGCGGCGGCCACCCGAGGGACGTGTACGATGTCATGGTCCGCGGCAACATCCTGATGACACGCAAAAACGCGATGAAAGTCGGTACGGAGAGCAAAGCAAAGCGGATGTATGATATAACGTTTATCGACAATGATGTGCTCTGGGGCGACCGCGGCATGTCGGTTTGCTGCAGGGACGGTGCGGATATGTACGATATCCGATTCATCGACAATCGGTTCGAAAGCTGGTTCAGGCACGGCGGTGTCAAAGAACGGCTTATCGACTTCTATATTGAGCAAAGAGGCGGCAAAGGGCGGATTCGGGATATTGTAATCAAGGATTGCGAGGCTCTTTCTCCATGGCCTCAACCGCCGACGATGCTGGGACTCGAAGAGGGACACAAGATATCCAATATCCGGTTTGAAAATTTTATCGTTGCAGGCAAACTGTGTGAATCCGCAGAGAATATACAGCTTCGAACCAATCAATTCGTCGAAAATATTCAATTTTTTACATATGATTGAATTCAGGAGTATCACTATCAGGAAAATAGAAAATTTTTTAATTTTCCCCTGACATTTTTGTCTTTAGTCGTTATAATCACTGTTATAGATCATCGGAAATCAGTCGCGGGCTTTCTTAAGAGGGAGGTAAAAAAAGGATGGCGATTCGAGTATTTATTGCCGAGGATCATCAGGTAATGGTGGACGGCTTAATGACATTACTCGGCCGTCAGGGCGATTTTGAACTGGTCGGATCAGCCTGCATGGGAACGGAAATTATCAATTCGATACAGGAAATACGCCCCGATATCGTCCTGATGGATATTTCCATGCCTGGAATCAGCGGAATTGATGTGACAAGGCAGATTGCGGAACGTTTTGAACGGGTTCGTGTGATCGCTTTTTCCATGCACAGCGAGCAGAAGTATATCGTCGAGATGCTCCGCGCCGGGGCCTGGGGCTATGTGATCAAGAAAAACGCGTTTGATGAGCTTGCCAGGGCGATTCGGACCGTTTTTTCAGGTATGAAGTATTTAAGCCCGGAGGTTGCCGCCGAGATCGTGGACGAAGATTACCAAAACGGTGAAATCAGCGCATCCGTTTTTTCGATTTTGAGCAACCGCGAGAGGGAAGTCCTCCAATTACTCGCCCAGGGCAGGACGACGAGAAAGGCGGCAAAAGAGCTCCACATTAGCCCGAAAACGGTAGAATCTCACAGGGCCAATATCATGGGCAAGCTCAAGATCGACAATATCGCGGATTTGACTCGATATGCCGTTCGCGAAGGGATCGTCAGCGTGGACTAATGAAGTGTAAGAATGTCCTGAATGTTTGAACTGGTGGATTAGAGAGTTTTTTTCAAAAACCCCCAAAAAACCGTCGAAAAAACAAGAAATAGAGTCTTGACATCTCTCCCAATACCCCTATAATACTAAATTTTCCGGTATTATACAGGAGCAATCTATAATGAAGTCGTTCTTAGCGAAAAAAGAAACGGTTGAAAACAATTGGCGGCTGGTGGACGCCCAGGGGCAGGTTCTGGGCCGGCTGGCGTCAAAGATCGCGATGATGCTGATGGGCAAGGACAAGCCCATCTACACCCCGCACGTCGATACGGGCGATTTTGTCGTCGTTGTCAATGCCGACAAGATTCAGGTTTCCGGCAATAAGGCGGAGACAAAAGAGTATGATTATTACACCGGCTATCCCGGCGGGCATAAGTATGTCTCATTTGAGGACATGATGCATCGTCATCCGGAGCGGGTCATCGAGCTGGCGGTACGCAGGATGCTGCCCAAGAACCGCCTGGGCCGGAAAATGTTTAAGAAACTCAAAGTATATCGGGATGAAAACCACAACCACAGTGCACAACAGCCCGTGAAAGTAGAACTCTAAGCAGAGAGCAGGGATTATGACGGAAAACCAGGAAAACACTCCTCTCATCGATCCAAACATTTTAAACAAGGATTCGCAGGAAAGTTCTGCCCAGCCGGCTCCAAAGGAAACGGCCCAGGCAACGATTCCCATCGCACAGGCGACCGCAGGGGTAAATCCCAGAAGGCTCAAACCCGACAAGGGCGGCTTCTGGTGGGGAACCGGCCGGCGGAAAAGCTCCGTTGCAAGAGTACGGCTCAAACCCGGTTCCGGCGAATTGATGGTCAATAAACGCAAAGTGGACGAGTATTTCAAGCGTCCTGCGGACCGCAACGCGGTTTTCGCACCGCTCAAGGCCGTTAACGGCGAGAAGAACTTCGATATTTTTGTAAACGTATCCGGCGGCGGAACCACCGGTCAGTCCGGTGCGGCTATGCTGGGCATTGCACGTGCACTTCGTTATTACGACCCCACGATGCTCAAGGCCCTGCGTGACGGCGGCTACCTGACACGTGACGGGCGAATGGTTGAACGTAAAAAGCCCGGTCAGCCCGGTGCGAGAAGGAGCTTCCAGTTCTCCAAACGTTAACGTTTCTTTTTACAGAACGATTCAATGGCCGCGGGAGCACGATTTCACGCGGCCTTTTTTATTACCCGAACCTAAGCATAAGCAAAGGAAAGCAAAATGGTACGAGTCGCGATCATCGGAGCCAGCGGATATACAGGCCTTGAATCGATTGAAATCCTGCTTCGTCACCCGCAGGCACAGCTTACCTGCCTGACGGCACTTCCGGAGGAATGCGGTCACGTTGCCGATGTATTCGGTGTTCTTCGCGGCCGGCTGGATATGCTGATCAAGCCGCTGGATATGGATGATCTTGCCCAAAAAGCGGATGCGGTTCTATGCTGCCTGCCGCACAAGGTCTCGATGGGCTTTGTACCGGAATTGCTCAAGCGCGGGCTCAAGGTGATTGACTTCAGCGCGGACTACCGCATTAAAGATGTCGCGGTCTATGAGAAGTATTACGTGCCCCATACCGACAGGGGCAATCTCGAGCATGCCGTGTACGGCCTGTGCGAATTTTACCGTGAGGAAATAAAAGGTGCCTCGCTGGTCGCCAATCCCGGCTGTTTTCCGACCGGGGCGATCCTGGCTATCGCGCCGCTTTTGCAAAAGGGCCTGATCGAACTTGATGATATCATCGTAAGCTCGGTTACCGGGGTTTCCGGCGGTGGGAAAAATCCTTCCGCGGTCTTCCATTTTCCGAATATGAATGAGAACCTGTTCCCGTACAAAGTCGCCTCCCATCGGCATATGCCCGAGATTTCCCAGGTGGCGTCCGACCTTGCCGGTTCGGCTTCGGATGTTCTCTTCCAGCCCCACGCCGGGCCGTTTGACCGGGGCATACTCTCGAGCGTCTACTGCACACCGAAGGAGAAAATCTCCCAGGGCCAACTGGACAAACTCTACCAGGAGCTTTATGCCGATGAGCCTTTCGTGCATGTAACTTCAGCTCCGCCAAAGGTGAAGGATATCGCCGGCTCGAACCACAGCCATGTGTACCCGGCCGTTGCGGAGAGAAAGATTATCGCTTTCTCCGCGATTGATAACCTGGTCAAGGGGGCGTCCGGCCAGGCGATCCAGAATCTCAATCTCATGTTCGACCTTGACGAAACGCTTGGATTGCTCTAACGAGGTATCAATCGGGGGTTACACTTGCAGATCCCGCTGTACATCTGGCTGGCATTGTTCGGGGCCTTTGGCCTGGCGATGTATTCCTTCCTGATTAAGGTGATCGTTCGCTATCGCCTTTGCAGCCCGGTGCTCAGTGTCCTGTGGATTCATATCGCCGGCGGGGCGGTCAGCTTGGCTCTTGTACTTATTCGGCCGGATATTTTCCCTTTTCCAATCGAGAAACTTCGGTTTTTCATTGCGGCATTTATGCTACTGGCATTGGCAAATCTGCTGCTTGCTATTGCACTTCAGGAAGGAGACGCCAGCCTGGTTGTCCCGCTTTTGGGGCTCAAAATTCCCATGGTTGCAGGTCTTTCGTTTCTCCTGGTAGGCGAGTCTCATTCTCCGATGGTCTATGTCGCTGTGATTCTTTCCGCGGGGGCGGTATTTCTTTTTGGTTTCGGCCGGCCGGCAGTTTCGCAGGGCGGAAATGCCAGGCACCCCGTATTTGCCCTGATCCTGGGAATTGCCGCTGCGCTGGTGTTTTCCTGCGCGGATATTGCCGTCAAAAAATGCATCGAGCAGTATCCGCCGATGTCAATCCTGGCTTGGTCGCTGGTCTGCACGGCTATATTATTCATACCGGTATTGTACCTTCCAATGTTTCGCAAATATCGCATTGCACCTGCAGACATCGGTTTTTTTGTCCTGGCCGGGGTGATGCTGCTTCTCGGCGGGTTCCTTTTCTTCTGGGCTGTCGCACGTGCAGGCAACGTAACTTTGCCCAATATCGTGCTCTCGATGCGGGGCTTTTTTGCCTTGCTGGCCGGTTTTCTGCTGGGCCGAACTCAAAAGACACCCATTGAAAAGCAGACGAAATCAATTTATGTATACCGAACCATCGCGACTTTCCTGCTTTTTGTTTCCATACTCTTAATATTGAAGTAAATTTCCATCTTTTCAAGTCCTGTTTTTGCCGTTAAAATATATCCATGCCAAAAAAAGGATTAAAAATCGCGACGTGCCAGTTTGCCGTGGGCTCCAACCCCAAGCGGAATGCGGACCGGATTATTGATCAGATCAGGCAGGCCTGCCGTAAAAAGGCGGACCTGGTTCATTTCCCGGAGTGTGCCCTTAGCGGCTATGCCGGTGTGGATTATACCTCGCTCGAAGAGGTGGATTTCGATCTGATCCAGGCCCAGCTTGAGCGTGTAAAGCTGACTTGCAAACAGCATAAGGTCTATGCTGCTGTTGGTTCCATGCGGAAACAGCCGCGAGCGGCAAAGGCATACAACTGCCTCTACCTGATCGATTCGCAAGGAAGAATCAAGGCCTGCTATGACAAACGGTTCTGCATGCCGGGCGATTTTGATTACTTTCAGCCGGGTATTCATCTTGAGGTTATCACGATCAATGGCGTTCGCTGCGGGCTTTTGATCTGTTTTGATGTGCGGTTCCCCGAGATTTACCGGGCACTGAAGGCCAAAGGGGTGCAGTGTGTGATTCAGTCTTTTTACAACGCCCGCCAGGACGGCCCAAGTGTGCATCGCCATATCATGCAGCAGACTTTTCAAACCCGTGCCGCGGAGAATTTCTTCTGGGGCTCAATGGCCAACGCCTCGGGCCGATATCAGCCTTACGGCTCCTGCTTTGTGCGTCCCGATGGGGTCATCACGGCGAAACTGCCGATCAATCGCCCGAGTGTCATGGTAAACACGGTGGACCTTGGTGCGAATTTCTATGATCCGATGAAGGGTTATCGTGAGATGGCGATGAAGGGCAGACTGGATAATGCTCCAACACCAGGGAAAAGGAAGAAATAATGGTGAAGATGATTCAAGGTTTTCTGGCGGCGGGGATCGCCGGCGGTGTCAAGCAGTCCGGCAAAAAAGATATCGGGCTGATCTTCTGCCCGGATGGGGCTGTCGCAGCGGGAATGTTTACGACCAACCGCATCCAGGCCGCGCCGGTTGGTTTGTGCCGCACACATGCCGCAGGTGCGAAAACATACGGCCTGGTAGTCAACGCGGGTAATGCCAACGCCTGTACCGGCAAAACAGGCGAGAAAAACGCGCAGGCCATGTGCAAAGCCGCTGGGGAGCATTTCGGCTGTGAACCGAAAGAGGTGCTGATCGCCTCGACCGGGATTATCGGCCATCAATTGGACATGAAAAAGGTGACAGCGGGCATTAACCAGGCAGCGGGGCAATTGAGCGCATCGGGCAGGGGGTTCATGGACTTTGCACGGGCGATTATGACCACCGACCGCAAGGCAAAATGGGCCCAGCGGGAGATTCGCATTGGCGACGAAATCGTCCGGCTGCTTGCCACTGCCAAGGGGGCCGGGATGATCGCGCCCAATATGGCGACCACGATCGCGGTGATCCTGACCGATGCCGATATCAGCAAGACACTCCTCCAGGCGTCGTTGAAACAGGCGATTGGTGAATCGCTCAATAAACTGACCGTAGACGGCCACCAGAGCACGAATGATACCGCCGTGATCTTAGCGTCCGGAAAGTCCGGCGCACCTAAAATAAACGCCCGTGGAAAGGCCTGCGAACTTTTCACCCAGGCTTTAACCGAATTGTGCAAAGACCTGGCCGTGCAGATGGCCCTGGATGCCGAGGGATCGCGGCGCTGTTTCACCGTTGAGGTGAGCGGGGCGAAGACAAAGCAGCAGGCCCAGAAGGCCGCCCGGGCGGTTGCAGATTACGACCTGCTCAAATGTGCTATTCACGGCAAAGACCCCAACTGGGGGCGAATCATTTGCGCGGTAGGAAGCTGCGGGGTTGAGCTCGATCTTAAAAGGCTCTCTTGTAAAATCGGTGATATCCCCGTCTTTCGCAATGGCTCGCCGTGCAAATTCGACCGCAAAAAGGCCTCACAGGTGATTGCGGACCAGCATCATATTATTTCCGTTGAGTTGGGCGCAGGGCGTTTTGCCGATCACTGCATCGGCTGTGAGCTTTCCCGCGGGTATGTCCGAATTAATGCCGACTATCATACCTGATTGTAGGAAAAGCGCATAAAAAAAGCGCTCCCGGAGAAACAGGAGCGCTTGGATACGCATTTTTACGATTTTTCGCGAAAAACCGCTTATTTGCGACGACGTGCAAAGAGTACGCCGCCAAGACCCAGCAGAACCATGGATGCCGGTTCCGGTACAGCTGTGATCGTCAGTGTACCGGCCTGTTCATCAAAGTCCATCTGAGCGTAACCATTGCCGCCCAGTGCAATGATGTCACCATCAGTGCGGTAGCCCAGGAAACGGCTCTGGAAGTCTGCAAAAGTTTCGGTCAGCGGAGTTGCTGTAACAATAATCTCACCGCCGTAGATATCGACAAGACCTGTCGAACCCGCGTTAGCGGCGATGAACATGTTACCTGTTGCATTTACGGTACCGCCGTTAACGGTGAGAGTACCATTGCCGTCACGACCTACATTAAACGGAGCCGGGCCGCCGGCAGGAGCGCCTACTACATTTGAGTTTACAGTGCCGCTGTTAACAATTAACTTACCTACGGTGCTTGCGGCTTTACCAATGTGGATACCAGCTGCGATATTCACAGTACTGTTGGTGACGGTTACAGTACCCTCACTGCCGGTGCGAACACCAATTGCCAGTTCAACCTGGTTGGTTGACATGGTGCTGTCTGTGAGGTTCAGGAAACCAGTGCCGTCATCACCGACCTTGATGTTCTTTTCAAATACAGCATCTGCGCCATTAATAATGTTCAGTGTGCTGTTGTCACCGGCGAGGTCAGCAATCTTGACTTCTGTGGAGGTGTAAAAATTAACTCCGTCAATAGTCAGATTTGCATTCATGAGCAGTTTTGCTGCTTCAGCATCCGCACCTGCAATGATCGGATCATTAGCCGTTACAGGAATGGATACATTCGTTCCGGCCAATGCAGGAACTACACCATCCCCCCAGTTTGCCGTGTTGAACCAGTCAGTGTCTACGCCAAGCCATGTATTAGCCAAAGCGCAAGTAGAGATGAGGGCAACACAAATTAATACGACAGTCTTCTTCATTTTTCTCCTCCATCTTAACAGATGAATTTCGTGGAAGGGATTTACTGAACCACGCATCCAGCAAAAGATATGATCTTCACCATCCTAACCTTCCAGTTTTACTTCGTTTTCCTATTGTGTACCTTAACAAAAAAGGGAATTTGGGTCAATACTAAAAGCTGAAAAGTAGGCAAAATTTCTAACAAATGGGTAACAATTCGATTTATTTGCTATCTTATAAGACCCTGTAATCACATTTTTTGCTACCAAATATCTTGGAAAATGACTTAAAAATGAGTATTTACCGCAATCTATCTTGATCTTGTCCAGATTTACAGAATCCTTCTAAATCTCTGGGTTTTTGTGATTTAATTTGCTCTTTTCATTAGGAAATTATAGTATTTGCCTGTGAAGTATTTAAATACAGGTTTTAGGAGATATGTTTTTGCTTGAAATAACCCCGTCCAATCGCCCGCTCATTCGGTTTTGTACCATTGTCTTTCGAGTTCTCGGCTGGCTTCTGGTGATTTTCTCTATCATATGGGCATCCCAGATGATCAATGTTATGCGGAATCAAATTCCCCTCAGTGACAAATTTAATTTTATATATAAGCATTTTCTGGGTATCGGCACGGACCGTTACAGGATTGCCGGGATGGACATTATTTTTATTGGATTCATCTCCCTTGGGATCAGTGACCTTCTTTGCCTTTTGCTCGAACCGCATGAGAAGCCGGGACTGATTTGCCGGGTATTCAAGCCTGTGGTCTTTTTGTATATGTTTGCTTTGATTCTAAAGGCTTTTCTGATTTGGGCGAATTATCTTGGATTTGTGATCTCAGAATCAAGGGACTATGCCCAGTGGTGGCAGGTTGTCAATTTCCTGGTTCCTTCGGTCAGCTTTTTGGCACTAGAGATACTCTCTTTTTATATCCTGCTGCGTGTGTACAATATTATACGTGCCTCTAAATCCTCGGTAACTGTACACTCGGAACAACAATGATTCTCAGCAGCAACCTGCGAAAAGCTCCAGGACCTGATTTTTCTCCATTTGCCAGGTAATGACCGTAAACTGCGTTTTTCCGCCGAGATCTTTTACCGGCTGCTTTTCCTGCAGATGCCCCCCGGCGACTTCGACAAATCTTGCCTGGTCAGTGTATTGGATGTTGCCCTTTAGCCGCAGCAGGTGGTCTCCCATCCGCTCGATTGCCTGCAAAAATTTCTCCCTGATATACGGTTGCTCTGAAGTGATACTCACGGCGATGATATCCCGCGGGGGTTCTTCGATCGTATCCGCGGATCGGGGAGTGTGTTTGAGCGTAAACATAAATGTCGGATCGATACATCCGTTTTGGGCTCGGCAAACAGCGGCCTGGGGATTGATGCCCTTTAGGATCGTTTCGAGCTGATCGGCCTGCTCGGGTGTAACGAGGTCCGTTTTGTTGATGATGATTCCGTCGGCCCACTGCACCTGGGCATTGACCGCCTTGATGTACGCCGCGACCTTGGTAAAATTGTCCGCGTCCACCACGCACAAATTGCCCTCGACATGGAACCGCTCGCGGAGATTAGGCTCATGGATAAAGCTCTCGATATCCCGCGTTTCGGCGATGCCGGTTGCTTCGATCAGGACCATCTCGGTCTTGTCCTCTACGATCTGGGTGAGGGCCTTGATAAAATCCGTTTTCGTGCAAATGCAAAACAAACTGCCCTTGTTGATCTCGTATTTGGGCTTATCGCCGCTTTCAACTAATGCACCATCCACGCCCATCTTGCCGAATTCGTTGATAACCAGGGCGATACGCTTCGAAGCGATCTGATCCCGGGCCAGCAAGTGGTTTAGCAGTGTCGTCTTACCGGCACCGAGGTAGCCGGTAAGCAGATATACAGGAATCGAGTCCATAACCGTTTAATTTTAAATAGCTTACATTTCTACATTTTTGAGCCATTCACGGATCGCGGGTATTTCGGGAACCGTACGGGCCGATTTCATCTGGTAACGTGCCTTGACAATCGCCGGAGTTTCGCCCATCGTGATGCCGTAGGAATGGATTGTTTCCTCGTCAGAGATAAACTCAATGGTTACATCGCTGCCGGTTTCGGTCATCGCCTGTTCGATATTGGCACGTACTTTCTTGCACTTTTCGTCGTCTTCCCGGCCGAGGATATACAGGGTCGCCTTTTTCTGCTTAATTTTCAGGCGGAATTTCTCATTGATGCGTTTCTGGATCGCAGCGATCAGCTCGTCCTTGGGGGGAATACGCGATACAAACGTAATCTGGCCGTCGATTACAATCGTCGGAACGTTTTTGACCATCAGCGAGGTCATAAAGACCAGTGATTCGCGGTACTTGATCTTATGCTCACGCCACTCGACGATTCCCTCAAATTCCGGAGCAACCTTTTTCACCGCGTCTACCATGTACTGGCAGGGGGCACAGGCCTCGGAATCCAGCGTAATAATATCGACAATCACCTTGCCCGCCATGCCGTATTCCGCCAGGTCGAGCTTATCGTCCGGCGAGGTATGGGCAACCATGGCCTTGACGGAATCCCGCACATACGGATCCTTAACAACGTCAATGACGGATTCGAGATTCTCCGGCGGGGTCGCATAAGGCAGGTCGCATCCCGGGGCAAGGATAAAGCCTTCATCGCCGGCCACTTCCATGCAGGCAATCGCGTTTTTCTGGGTATCCACAACATCGCCAAGAAGCAAAACGGTCGTAAGCTGCATGTTGCCGCCAAAGCTTACGTTATACTGCTGGCATTTTTCCCGGACAAAATCCAGGGGAATATTTTCGTCGACGGATACGTTATCCGGCTTGCATTTGCACATGACCTCGATGTTCTGCTGGGCATGGCCGCAGACGAAAAAGGAGCTCAGGGCTCCCTTTTGGCGGATGTGGTCGAAAATCTCTGCTGCATAAGGAGTTACGAATTCCTCAAACTGGTCCGGGCCGATCTGGCTGGTCATCGGGTCCACAACTGCGATAATATCACAGCCGGCATCGATATAATAATCGCTCATCTGGTCACATACATCGCGACAGAAGGCGAACAGGTCTCGAACTTCATCTGGTGAATCGAACATCTTCATGAAAATGTCCGTCCCGAGGATATGCAGGGCGAGTGTAAACGGGCCGGTAATCAGACCGTACAGGGCAAGGTCCGGGTGGTTTTTGCGGATTTGTTTGGCTGCTTCGATCACCATGCCTACCCGGCCGTCCTTGAGAGTCGGAATTTTCAGATCTGTGAGCTTGGTGCCATTGCCAAGGGGATGGCTGGTCACAGCGGGGGGGTTCTCATCAGCCCAGTTGAGTGCACAGCCGAAGGTTTCCGCCTCGATTTGCAGATCAAATGCTACAGGAATTCCATCGGGCTGGTAGCGTTTGACGGCTTCGTCGACGCCCTTGACAATCAGGTCGGTGCTTTTTAGATATTCCGTAGCTGTAACATTCAGTAATGAGCCCGCATGGCACCCTACAAACGGAACCCACGGGATGCGGTCCGTTTTTTCACAGCGGATTGCTTTTAAGACTCTCTCTTTGCCGGTCATTGTTTCCGTAGCAGCCATATTCTATAACTCCATGTTAAATAAGATGTTACAAATTGAGGATATCGCCCCCATAAATTTGTTCTAAAATTCACAATATAATTATTGTATCTGTTCGGTTTTGATTTTTCTTTCAGGATTTTCCTGAAAGATGAAAATATATTCCAAAACTAACAAATGTGGACTATGTAGGTCTATATAATAGGTCCGTAACCGATTCTGATGTGTTTTTTTAGAAAAAATTTCTTTTTTTGTTGCCAGATTCAGCGGATACAGGTATTATACGAAGCTAATTTGAAAGCAGAAATTCTGTAGAATTGTAGTGTAAAAGAATTCGAAGGAAGAAAAATGGCTCATAAAAAAGGACAAGGCTCATCGCGAAACGGTCGCGACAGTAATGCTCAATATCGCGGAATCAAGATTTACGGCGGTCAGGTTTGCAAGGCCGGCTCGATTATTGTGCGTCAGTGCGGCACAAAGTTCCATCCCGGTTTTAACGTTAAAATGGGCAGAGATTACACACTGTTCGCAGTGAAAGAAGGTGTGGTTCAGTTCCAGGGTAAAAAAGTCCACGTCGCGTAAATTCCTGAGATTTACGATAAAAAAGATACTAAAAAGGGTAGCCAATCGGCTGCCCTTTTTTTATGATATCATTATGAATAAAAGACCGGCAAAATCTCCATCTCAGTCCGCAGTTGAATCGCGATATCTTGTTATGCCCAACATGACCAATGCGTATGGCACCGTTTTCGGTGGTGCGGTTATGAGCTGGATCGACATGGTCGGCGCTATGGCAGCCCGGCGACACTGCGAAATGGAGGTCGTTACCGCCAGCATTGATTCCATCTCCTTCCGGGCCCCGGCATATGCAGGCGACCAGATCCTCCTGAAGGCCTCGGTCAATCATGTCGGGAAGACCTCGATGGAAGTTGGCGTGCAGGTTACACGCGAAAATCCGGAAACCGGCGAGTCTGTTATTACCACTACGGCCCATCTTACCTTTGTCGCGCTGGATAAGAATAAAAAGCCGGCAGTCGTTCCTGAGCTTATCCCGGAGACAGATATGGAAAAACGCCGGTATGAAAACGCCAAACTCCGCCGGGAATCGCGTAAGCAATTGCTCGACCAGCTACGTAAGACAAATTGAAAATCTATGACAATCTGGAATCAGATTCCAGATTTACATAAAACAACTTCATTTTTAAGCCCAAAATCCAAATCTTTAAAGTACAAGATTGAAAAAACGCTGAAATGGCTGTAATCTATACACTATTGTGAGAATAGGGAAATCTGTAAATTTGGCGGGGTGATAATATGTTGATCCGGATTAAGAATCTGCATTTGCGTACGATCATTGGTTTCCAGGAATGGGAGCGGACACGCAGCCAGGAGGTCATTGTCAATCTTGAGATTGAGATCGATGATGAAACGGCGACCGAGACGGACAATGTCGACGATAGTGTAGACTACAAGGAGCTTAAGTACAAAATCGTCGAACAGGCGGAACAGACGGATTTTTTCCTGCTGGAACGTTTGGCGGGGTATATCCTTGATATTGTCATGGAATCAGGGAAAGTCAGCCGGGCAACCGTGGAGATTGACAAACCTCATGCCCTTCGATTCGCGGAATCGGTATCGATCTGCCTGACCCGCGAAAGGAAATAGGCCATGAAAACGGCCGTGATCGCAGTGGGTTCCAATATCGATCCGCGGGAGAACATTGCTGCCGCCGAAGAGATGCTTAAAAGAGATCAAACGCTCAAATCTAAGTCAAGGTTTGTACAGACCTGCCCCAGGGGATATACTGACCAGGATGATTTTGTAAACGGGGCCTTTCTGATTGAAACCGAGTTTGAACTCGATGGTCTGAAGCAATACTGCAAAGAAGTAGAGGCAAAGCTGGGCAGAATTCGCACGGAGAATAAAAACGGCCCGCGTACCATAGACCTGGATGTCACGGTTTTTGACGGGCAAATCGTGGATGGGGATTTTTATCAGTATGACTTTGTGAAAAATGCGGTTCTTGAGCTTATGCCCGAACTGGAAGGAGAACCAAATGGCAATCAATGAAGCGGTAATTGAGAAGCATTTTCGTATCATCATGGAAGAAGGCCTGGGCCTGGACCTGAAAGATCCGAATTTTACGGATACCCCGGCACGTGTCGGAAGGGCGTACCGTGAGATTTTCCAGGGCCTAGAAACCGCTGACAAGGATATTCATGATATCCTCAAGGAAGGATTTCCTACGAATTATGACGGGATCGTCCTGGAGAAGGATATCGTGGTCTTTTCGATGTGTCCGCATCATTTTCTGCCGATAAGATATGAAATCTCGGTGGGGTATATTCCCAAAGGGATCGCGCTGGGTTTGAGCAAACTTGCCCGGTTGATTGAACTGATCGGTAAGACCCCTACGCTTCAGGAAGAATTTACGGAACGGATTGTCGATGAGATCAGTGACCATATCCATCCGCTGGGTGTGATCTGCGTGGTCAAAGGGGCCCATTACTGTATGCAGATGCGGGGCGTGCGGCAAAAGGATGTCTGGACGACGACCAGTTCTGCACGCGGCGCGTTTTTGCAGAAAGAGGAAATGGAGCTGAAATTTTACAACCTGCTGAAAAATGGATAGGGAGAGGGACCATGGGGGACAAAGCGGAGAATAAAGTTGCTGTTTTTGCCGGGATCGGACGCCTGGGAGTGCCGGTTGCGGAAAGACTGCTTGACAGGGGATGGAGGATTGCTGTTAGTTTTCGCGGCGGAAGAATTTCCGAAAAGACGGCGGCGAAGTTAACGGATCAATTCGGCACGAAAAGAGTGTCTGTCATTGAATCGAGCCCGGATAATATCAATGATGCGTGGGATTTGATCCTGCGTACCCTTGGGCATTTCGGACGAATCGATGCCCTGATTAACATCGCCTCCGGCTACCCGAGCGAAAAGGACCACTGGCAGCGGTGGCAGCGGGGTGAGGGTGTCACCGAGAAGGACTGGCAATTCTATGAATCAAACTTTATGGTGGCCCGCAATCCGATCACGGCTTTGCTCGATGCGGAGCAAAATCCTTGCGAATGTATCAGTATTATCAATTTCACGGATGCCCGAAGCATGCTCTACCTGGATGATTCGATCCTCGATCCCTACGAAAATTACGGCGGAATCCTGAAATGTAAGCCCAGCGAGATTCGCGATACAGGACTGGCTCGGCTGGGCAAAGCCGCTCCGGCCCGGCATGTCAATCCCTATGCCCTCGCCAAGATCGACCTGGTGTACCTTACCCGCAAACTTGCCGTTGAATACGGCCCGAAAGTGCGGGTGAATGCCATTGCCCCCGGCCCGATGCTTGCACCCCCGGACCGCACGGAGGATGAGATTACTTCCGTGGTCGAAAACACGGCCCTGAAAAAATGGGGAGGCTATACCCCGATTATTCAGGCGGTGGAGTACCTGCTGGACAATGATTTTGTCACCGGTGAAGTGCTCAAAGTGGACGGCGGGATGCATCTCTGGGCTCGGTAT
The DNA here is from genome assembly GCA_964454745.1 of uncultured Pirellulales bacterium. GTDB lineage: Bacteria > Planctomycetota > Phycisphaerae > Sedimentisphaerales > Anaerohalosphaeraceae > CAYVUI01. Next base: position 22,819 of record CAYVUI010000018.1, read on the forward strand.
CATCCGAAATAACCTCGCGGTGCGGTTTTTACAATTGGGGGTGACATTGCCGCGGCGAGATGGTATACTTTCAGCGAAACAGGGGGGCGAGATGATCTGTTTATTCATAGGGAAAGTTGAAGGTTATGCGAAGTATTTGTGAGATTCTGGAAGAAAAGATCAGCCGGGCGATTGAGAAAACCTGCGGCCAGCCGCTTCCTGCGATTGTCCAGCCCGCCAAAGATCCCAAATTCGGCGATTACCAGGCCAATGGCGTCATGGGGGCAGCCAAAAGGCTCAAGATGAATCCGCGCGAGCTGGCGGCAAAAGTCGTAGAGGCCGTGGAACTGGGCGATATCTGTGAAACGCCGGAGATTGCCGGGCCGGGTTTTATCAATCTGCGGCTAAGTGCGGATTGCGTTCATTCAAGGCTCGCGGAGGTGTTTACCGATTCCCAGCGGCTTGGGATCGACCCGGATGCCGATGCCCGCCGGGCCGTGGTGGATTTTTCCGGGCCCAATATCGCCAAGCAGATGCATGTTGGCCACCTTAGAAGCACGATCCTCGGTGACGCGATCTGCCGGATGCTCGAATTCGCCGGCCACGAGGTCATCCGCCAGAACCACATTGGCGACTGGGGCACGCAGTTCGGGCTGCTCATCGCCCAGCTCAAGGATTCCGCCTCCGGGGCCGATCAGGCCGAGAATATCGCAATCGAAGACCTCGAAGAATTCTACCGTACCGCCAAGGCCCGGTTCGATTCCGAGGGCGATTTTGAAAAGTCCAGCCGCGAAGAGGTCGTCCGGCTGCATAATTCCGATCCGGAAACGATGGCGATCTGGAGCCACATCGTCGATGAATCCCGCCGGCATTATCAGCCCGTGTATGACCGCCTGGGCGTAAACCTGACGCAGGAAAATGAACGCGGCGAAAGCTTTTACCGCGACAAGCTTGCCAACGTGGTGGAAGACCTGAAAAGTGCCGCCCTTGCGGAAGAATCCGAAGGGGCGATTTGCGTGTTTCCCGAGGGTTTTACGAATAAGGAGGGCAATCCGCTGCCGTTTATTATCCAGAAAAGCGACGGGGCGTACCTGTATGCGACCACGGATCTGGCGGCACTGCGCTACCGGGTTAATGAATTAAAGGCGAGGGAGATCATCTACGTGACCGATGCCCGACAGAAGCTGCACTTTGAGATGCTCTTTGCGACTGCGCGCAAGGCCGGCTGGGCCCGGGAATCGGTCGAGCTGGACCATGTTACCTTCGGGACGGTGCTCGGCGAGGATAACCGCCCGTTTAAGACCCGCAGCGGCGAGAACGTCAAGCTTAATGAACTGCTCGATGAGGCCGTAACGCGGGCAAGACAGGTCGTTGAGGAAAAGAATCCTCAATTGGACGAATCGCAAAAGCAGCGTATCGCCAATGCCGTTGGGATCGGGGCGATCAAGTATGCCGATTTCTCGAATAACCGCACCAGCGATTACGTCTTCAGCTTTAACCGCATGCTTGCGATGGAGGGCAACACCGCCCCGTATATGCAGTATGCGTATGCACGGGTCCGCAGTATCGAGCGGAAGGCACAGGCCCAGGGTGTGGATATCCAAAAGGAGATGGCGGATCTGCAAACGCTTGAATTGAGCGAAGAAGCCGAGCTGGCTCTTGCCAAAAAGCTGCTGCAGTACGGCGAGGCGATCCACTCGGCACTTGCTGATTTTCGTCCGAATCTGCTGACTTCGTATCTTTATGACCTCGCGGGGGCGTTTAGTGCGTTTTATAACGCCTGCCCGGTGCTTTCCGAGCAGGGGCCGGTTCGGGCAAGCCGGCTGGTCCTGTGCGATGTTACCGCTCGCACGCTTGGCCATGGGCTTTCGGAACTTTTGGGGATTGAAGTTGTGGAACAGATGTAAGGAAAAAAATTAAGGGACAGGAAAAATGCAGGTATACGATAAAACATTGGCTGTAAATACAACAAGGCACTGTGAAATGCAGGATATCACCCGGCAGGTAGCCGCAGTTGTTTCCGAATCCGGGATCAAACAGGGGGTGTGCCAGGTTCAGTGTCCGCACACTACCGCAGCGATTACGATCAATGAAAACGCCGATCCTAGCGTGGTCGATGACATCCTGCTGACCCTTGAAGAGCTGATTCCTCACCACAGGCCCGGTTACCGGCACAGCGAGGGCAATTCCGACGCGCATGTCAAAAGCTCCCTGTTCGGCTGTAATGAACTCGTGCCAGTCAAAGATGGGAGAATGGTTCTGGGAACCTGGCAGGGCATTTACTTCTGCGAATTTGATGGATCGAGAAATCGAAAAGTGTTTGTACAGGTCCGAGGGATTTCATAGGTAAATTGCCCCAATTTCTACTAATATGGAATTTTGTGCTTCACTATGCGAAGTGGTTTTGTTATATCTGATAATGGCTGGTGTGGGAATTATGTAAGGGCCATCGAAATCATAGCATCGAGGTATCGATTCCGGCTGGGGGGCCGACCTGTGGACCAGATAGCCAGTGGGTGAAAAGCCGCTTAAAAAAGCGGCTTTTTTTATGCAAAAAGCGCATAAAAATGGCGAGGTAGTGGATCCGGCTGGGGGGGAAACCGGTGGGCCACATAGCCTCGCCGAGGTTTATTGAAAACTGTCTTATAAAAACAGTTATTCTATCAATCCTATACAGCTAATAATTTAACTTTAGTAAGATAGCAAGTCAAGGTATTTTTCAAAAATTTTAAGATTTTATCAAATTCTAATATAAGCTCATTCAGGTCGTGTTTATTCTGAATAATGTGAATCTTTTATTCTTTTTTTGTCTGTCTCGAAAAGGGAGAATTCGTACTCATTTCCTTTCTTGATTCACGGCGGTTTTTCGGTATGATATCGGGTAAAGGATTCATATTTTATCAATGGAGTGTTTTATGGTACGAAAAAAAGGTTCATCCGGCGTTGAAACACGTATTGTTGACAGCGCCAAGGATGTCTACACCAAGATCATCAAAAAGCAAAAGCCCACGATGAGCACCCCGGTTCGCAGTCTTTCCAATGTGAAATATATGCCCAGCAAGGGGCACTTCGAGCTTCGCGGGGCCCAGAAAAAACGAACCCTTACGGTCAATACCGTTAAAACATTTGCCCAGACGCTGAAAATGATGGCCCTGTCCAAGGAGCTGATTGAAACCGACGATATGGCCACCAAGCGAGAAGCGTATTATATTTCCAAAAACTGGGGCAAGGCGGGTTTTGCCGAGCAGCCGGAATCCGACACGATTATGGACGATGTCGAGGCGATGTTCGGCGTCAACCGCGAGCAGCTCAAATTCGTCCCGGAGGAGAAGGGCGGCGATGTTGCGGGCAAGCTGGTGGTGATTGATAAAGGTGCCAGGGGCGAGACGCTTCGCATTGACTGTACGAAGTTTGGTTCCGGGGCCTATTCCATTCCCGTAGAGGTAGAGCAGCTCGGTTTTGAGAGCAAGGCGAAATTCATTCTTGCCATCGAAACGGCAGGTATGTTCCAGCGGCTGGTCAAGTATGACTACTGGGATAAGCAAAACTGCATCCTCATCAGTATGGGGGGTGTGCCTACCCGAGCCTGCCGGCGATTTATCCGCCGCCTGGCGGATACGCTGAGCATCCCGGTATACGCCTTTGTCGATGGTGACCCGTATGGGTATTTTAACATTTACCGAACGCTCAAGGTTGGAAGCGGTAATGCTGCTCACCTTAACGAGTTCTTCTGTGTGCCGCAGGCCCATTTTCTCGGGGTGACTGCCCAGGATATCGTGGATTACAAGCTCCCGACGCACCCGCTAAAGGAGGTGGACATCAAGCGTGCCAAGGATGCCCTGCGGAATGATCCGTTCGTCAAGCATTACAAGCCCTGGCAGATGTGCATCAACCAGATGCTCAAGATGGGGGTTCGTGTCGAACAGCAGGCATTTGCGAAATACGGTCTCGATTTTGTCGTCAACGAGTATCTCCCGGCCAAACTAAAGGACCATAAGAAATTCCTTCCCTGAGGATAACCTGGTAAATGTGAAAAAAATAAGCTGAAAAGTTTGGAAAATATACGGTACACTCTATAATCAGTACTATGCCCGATATAAAAGAAAAATTACAGCAGGTTGAAAGCAATATCTCCCAGGCGTGCCAGCGCAGCGGAAGGGACCGCTCACAAGTGCAGGTCGTTGTGGTGACGAAAAGTGCTTCGTTCGATCAGGTCTGCCAGGTGATTGATCTTGGATATCGGCATCTCGGGGAAAACCGTGCCGGTCACCTCAAGGAGATCAGCGAGGCTGTCAATGAGTACCTTGTCGGCAAATCCGCGCAGAATGATCCGGTCCGCTGGCACATGATCGGGCACTTGCAGCGCAACAAAGTACGTCCCGTCCTGAAAATATGCCAGATCGTACATTCGGTGGACACCCTTCGCCTTGCTGAAGAGGTCAACACCCAGGCCGGAAAAGCGGGCATAAGATGTGATGTTTTTCTACAGGTCAACTGTAGTGGGGAAGCCCAGAAGTATGGTGTTCCGGTCGGGGCGGCGATTCACCTGGCCGAGCAGATGTCCACCATGCCGAATCTCCGCCCGGTTGGCTTGATGACCATGGCACCCCTGACGCGGGATAAATCCGTGGTCAGGGCCTGTTTTGTGCGGGCCAGGGAGATTTTCGAGGAAATTCGCACCCGGGAGATGGGAGGGGACGATTTCGGTCACATCAGCATGGGAATGAGCCAGGATTACGAGATTGCCGTCGAAGAGGGGGCCACCATTCTTCGAATCGGCTCGGCGATCTTCAGCTAAGCAGACCCTCCACCTGTTCAAATCATAAATTCCCCGTTTTTGCACCTGAAATCCCGTTAAGTTTCCACTTCAATATGTCGAAATTTCATCGACGGACTGTGACGGCAGTGAAAACAATTATCGGTCTAAGAGGTTTCAGGATGAGTTTGACGCAAATAACCAGCTTACAAGGTAAAAAAGCAAGAGTTGATGTTGTGGTTATGACCAACCTGCCTGCGGTGCCTGCGCGTCTAAGCGAAGCCCTTCTTGAAAAGGGCCTCGACTGGATCGAAGTGTCTTTTGACAAGTTCCATTCGACAATCAAAAGCCTCACGGATATCGGTGTCGTCGTTATCGATCCGGAAACGGTTGAAATGCGTCAGATCAAAAGGCTAAACGCGGTGCTGGGCCTGCTGGACGAGAAAATGGTCCCCACGCTGTTTTTAAACGGCAACCTGAATTTTCCCATTGATTCCTTTTCATATGCAAGGATTATTGACGGGAGAAACGGCTATGACCTCGGACAGGAGATTGCCGAAACCGTCGCCCAGCAGAGGACCCGTTTGGACTGCCGGGCGGAACAGACCCTTGAGGCGGGGGGAGACCTGGCGGAAGATACTGCGGAACAGCTCAAAATGGCCGGTCAGGTACAGAAAAACTTCCTGCCTCGAACCCTGCCCAATACCGAACATGTCCGTTGGGCGTGTCTTTACGAACCGGCGGACTGGGTCAGCGGAGATATTTACGATGTTGTACGTCTTGATGAACAGCATATGGGCTTTTATATCGCCGATGCCGTGGGTCACTCCATGCCGGCGGCGCTGCTGACCATGTTCATTAAGCAGGCAATCATTATGCGTCAAACTCAGGGCAACAGCTACCGGATTTTCGGACCTTTGGAGGTGTTAAAAGAACTCAATACCCGTATGTGCAATCAGAATCTCGGCCAGCTTTTTGCCACATGCTGTTACTGCCTGCTCAATACGCGTACGCTTCAGCTTACCTGGTGCCGGGGGGGACATCCGTATCCGATTTTGATCCGCAAAGACGGTTCTATCAAAAATCTGGAGAGCCGCGGGAGCTTGATCGGGGTATTTGACGAAGCGGAATTTGTACAGAAATCCGTCCAGCTTGAGCCTGGCGACAAGGTGATTCTCTACTCGGATGGTCTTGATAAGGTCGTCGGACGCTGTGAGGATGACAATGAGTATGTATTTTCGGACAATTTCCGGAGCCTGGCCCGATATCGGATTGAGCATTTGATCAGCGAATTTGCCATGCTTTCCCGGCATATGCAGTTTAATCCGGAGGAAATGGACGATCGGACCGTCGTAGGGATGGAAATTCTCTAAAAAAACGCCCCTGATGCGGACATTTTCTGTTAGGGTTTTGTAATTATTTTTTAAAAAAAGCTAAATTAATGTTGGCTTTTACCGAAAAACAGCGATATATTAATAAATTCTCTTAAAAAAGTGCTTCTAACACTTTTTTAACTTGATTTTAACAGGGGATTTGCATAAAATCTTAATTCCCTGAATAGGGGGAGTCGTTAGTAATTCCCATTCTTAATCACAGGGTATTCTTATACCTCAATGGGAGCTGTACCTGTGATCCGGTAAATGTAAAAAGCCGGGCGTGACCGGCAAAGTGAAAAGTGTATATAAACAGAATTTAATAAAAAATGACAACAGGAAAAGGTAAGAGTTAGAGATCATGGAAAACATTCGCAAAATCAGAAACATTGGAATTTCGGCGCATATTGACTCCGGCAAGACGACCCTCACAGAGCGCATTCTGTTCTATGCCGGCCGTATTCACCGCATGCAGGAGGTGCATGGGGACAAGGGTGCTGAAAAAGGCGGTGCGACCATGGATTTCATGGAACTCGAACGCGAGCGGGGTATTACGATTACCTCGGCTGCAACACAGGTTTCCTGGAAAGATAAGAGCATCAATATCATCGATACGCCGGGTCACGTGGATTTCACTGTAGAAGTCGAGCGTTCCCTGCGTGTTCTCGATGGTGCGATCATGATCCTCTGCTCGGTTGGCGGTGTGCAGAGCCAGTCGGTTACGGTGGACCAGCAGATGAAACGCTACCGTGTACCGCGTATCGCGTTTATCAACAAGATGGACCGCACCGGTGCCGATCCGGACCGTGTACGCAAAGACCTCGTCGAGAAGCTGGGCTTGAATATCGTGCCCATCCAGCTCAATATCGGGGCGGGTGACGATTTTGAAGGTGTAATCGACCTGGTGAGCATGAAGGTGCTCAGCTTTGATGGTGATGCCGGCGAAAAGGTTTTGGCTTCTGACATTTGTGACAAATACATGGACATGGCACAGGCGGCACGGGCGGAAATGCTCGATTCGCTGAGTCTTTTCTCTGACGAAATGACCGAGCTGATGCTCGAAGAGATGGAGATTCCCGAGGAACTGCTTATCAAGACGATCCGCCAGGCGACGATCAACCGCGACATCGTCCCGATGATGATGGGTTCGGCGTTTAAGAACAAGGGCGTTCAGCCGCTGATCGACGCGGTCTGCGACTATCTGCCCAGCCCGCTGGACTGCTCGAACTTCGCTCGCGACCACGATAACGAGGGTACGGAAGTGCCGCTCGCTTCGGGTGATTATGACGCTGCCCCGGTGGCAATGGTCTTTAAGATTACTGATGAAACGTTCGGCCAGCTTTCATACACCCGCGTTTACCAGGGCAAGATCTGCAAGGGCCAGCACTACCGCAATGCCCGTACCAACCGGATGATGCGTGTGGGCCGAATCGTACGGATGCATGCCAATGACCGTGAAGATGTCCAGGATGCGGGCCCCGGCGATATCGTCGCACTGCTCGGTGTCGATTGTGCATCGGGTGATACGCTCTGCGGCGACGGCGCCAACTACTCGCTCGAAAGTATCTTTGTGGCCGATCCGGTGATCAGCCTTTCAGTCACTCCTGCGGATTCCAAGAGCCAGGACCGCATGGGTAAAGCCCTGTCCCGGTTCATGAAAGAAGACCCGACGTTCCGGGTTTCTTCCGATCCGGAAACCGGTGAGACAATTATTGCCGGCATGGGTGAACTGCACCTGGATGTCTATATCGAGCGGATGCGTCGTGAATACAAGGCCGAAGTTGTGGTTGGCCAGCCCAATGTATCTTATCGCGAGGCACCCACCCGCGAGGCAAAATACGACTACAAGCACAAAAAGCAGTCCGGTGGTTCCGGTCAGTACGGTCACGTTGTCGGCCGGATGATCCCGCTGGATGCGGATGCTGAAAGCACATACGAATTTGAAGATAACATCGTTGGCGGCCGTATTCCTTCCGAATACATCCCCGCGGTGAACAAGGGCTTCCAGGAAGCGATGAAAAAGGGCCCAATCGCAGGCTACGAAATCGTAAACTGCAAGATGTGCCTGGATGATGGTTCCTTCCACGCGGTGGACTCGTCCGAAATGGCCTTCCGCATTGCGGGAAGAGATGCCTTTATCGAAGCCTTCCGCAAGGCAAGCCCGTGCCTGCTTGAGCCGGTGATGAAGGTTGAAGTTGAAATGCCTACAGAGTTTCAGGGCAACGTTGTTGGCGACCTCAATTCCCGCCGCGGTATCATCATGGGTACCGAGGTCAAGGAGCAGTACACGGTCGTTCAGGCTCATGTTCCGCTGGCCTCGATGTTCGGTTATGCGACGGTTATCCGCGGCCTGACCAAGGGCATGGGAACCTTTACCATGGAAATGTCGCATTACGCACGTGTGAGCGGCAAGCTTGCAGAAGACATTATTAACAAGAAGCGTGAAAAAGAATCGCAGAAAGCGTAACTTGCAGCCCGCTGGCGGATTCAGTTCCACGGCGGAATAATATAGAGAAGGGGTCAAAGCCCGAAAGCTTTGGCCCCTTATTTTATGCGCTGTTGGTATCGGCGTTGGTGTTGTCTCTATTGGCCGCGGAACTTGTTGACTGCTTCGATCATCGCGACTACGTTTTCCACGGGAGCGTTCGCCTGGACATTATGGATCGCGTTAAACACGAATCCGCCGCCTTTGGAGAAGATTTCGCAACGTTCGAGCACTTCCTTCTTCACCTCGTCCGGCGTTCCGAACGGCAGGGTCTTTTGCGTGTCCACGCCGCCGCCCCAGAAGACGATCCGGTCGCCGAATTTATCCTTTAAGGTCTGAGGTTCCATACCTGCTGCGGAGCATTGTACGGGGTTTAAAATATCAAAACCGCTGTCGATGAACGGCTCAATAAAATCAATCACCGATCCGCACGAGTGTTTGAACGTCTTCCACGAGGTATTCTCATGGATCCATTTATTTACCTCGGTATAATAAGGCTTCCACAGGTTGTTGTAAGTGTCTACCGAGCAGAAAGTGCCGCTTTGCGTACCGAAATCCGTGCCGCACAGGAAAAACAGGTCCACGTTATCGCCGACCCGGGCATGAACCTTTGCAAGGTTTTCCAGGGCGTATTCAAGCTGCTTCTCGAAGATTTTGTGCACATAATCCTGTCGAATCGCCGTGGACATATACCATTCCGCGATGTCGCGAATTCCCCTGGGGTGTTTCATAAACGGCCCCGGCACCAGGGCGATATCCCCAAAGCCGGTCCCCGGAAATGTCCCGACGACGCCAAGGCCCGTGCCCGCGGCGTTCTTGAAGAGCTTTTCGTAATAATCAAGGCTCGCATCTGAAAACAGGCCAAACTCTTCGAGGTTGTCTGCCGGATCGAGCTTATCCTCATCGATCGGCTCCTGCCTGACGATTGTATCAAAAAAGTATCCCGTTTTGGGCATGTGTCCACTGGCCGGGACGCTCATATCCCCCTCGGGGTAGATGTAGCAGCCTTTGTCGTCCTCGGTGATGTTAAAATCACCGGGAACCAGCAAGTCCTGACCCCACGGAGCCTTCCAGGGCTTCCAGCCGTCGAGGCCGAAACCGAAGATCGACTTCTCGGGCAAAACGCCAATGGTATCGATCCCGATTACCTCTGCCAGATCCGGTTCCACCTCGCCGAGCATCTGGTAGGGCTCGTTCACTTTGACCGGCCGGTCTTCGAGTCCGTAATGTTTGCGAAGCTGGCCGATGATATTGACGTGCATCCCGGTCACCGCCGTGCTGCCGAAATCCACCACCAGCGGTCCGTCTTCATGATTGAGTGTCTTTTGTAACTTCTCTCTTGCGTTCATTTTCTTACCTTTACTGCCTATTTTCTACTTTGATTCCAGCCAGCTCTTCTCGATCTGTTCGAGTGTTTTGCCCTTGGTTTCCGGCACTTTATAAATCACAAACCACACCATGATCCCGCAGAATACGGCATACAGCAAAAACGGGAATCCGTGATGGAATTTATCGATCAGCCACTTGTTTTCATCCATCATGGGGAAGGTCTGGGAGATGATAAAGTTCGCAATCCACAGGCAGAAAGTTGCCAGGCCCAGGGCTCGTCCGCGGATCTTCGTGGGGAAGATTTCCGAAAGGATGACCCAGACTACCGGCCCGACCGACAGGGCGAAACAAGCGATATAGCCGACAATAAAGATCAACAGCCACGCATTCATCTGCTGGAAATATGACGCCAGACCCAGTGCCAAAAGCGAAATGCCCATACCCAGTGAACCGATGATCATCAGCGGCTTTCGGCCCACCTTGTCTACCGTCCAGATCGCGATGACCGTAAAGCCAAGGTTAAACGCCCCGATCACAATCGTCTGCAGCAGGGCGGCATCGATATTCGAGCCCGCAACGGATTTGAAAATTTCCGGGGCATAGTACAGGAAAACGTTAATCCCCGTGATCTGCTGGAATACCGCCAGGAAGATGCCGATAACAAGGGCCGGTCGAAAGGCCTTGTCGAACAGTTCGCTGAATGTGCCTTTTTCCTGCTGGATAATACCCTCGATTTCCTGCATTTCTATTTCGGCCTGCTGTGTTCCCTGGGCCTTTTCGAGGACGGCAAACGCCTTGTCACGGAATTTATTCTCAACCAGCCAGCGGGGGCTCTCCGGGACGAAAAACAAGAGAACCAGCAGCAGAATCGCCGGAATGGACTCCGAACCGAACATCCATCGCCAACCGATATCTATATTCCAGGCCTCGTCACCGGCTCCAGCGATAAAAAAGTTTACGAAATAAACCACCAGCATCCCGGTTACAATGGCGAACTGGTTCACCGAGACCATTCGCCCGCGTATCCGGGCTGGTGATATCTCCGCGATATACATCGGGCTGGTCATCGAGGCAGCCCCCACGCCAAATCCTCCGATAATGCGGAAAATGATAAACGTTGTGAGCGTTTTGGGCACCGCGGTGCCAATCGCTGAAATCAGGAACATGATCGCCGACAGGATCAATGTGTTTCGCCGGCCGAATTTGTCGCTCATGTACCCGGCGATCAACACTCCCACTACGCAGCCGATCAGGGCACACGATGCGGCCCAGCCTTTCATCGTGGAAGTAAGGTCGAAATGCGTCTGCAAAAAGCCGATTGCCCCGCTGATTACCGCGGTATCATAGCCGAAAAGCAGGCCGCCTAAAGCCGCCACAAGCGTAATGCAAACAACAAAAAGCAGATTGCCCGATTCATTTTTCGCCATGGGATCACCTTTGTATTTAATAGATATCGTTTATACCGCATTCCAGCCGACCGGTATGGAAACCGGCCGAAATCTGCCTTTTTCAGTCCGTGTAGGTTAACGGATTACGATATTATGCAGGAATTGACAGGGGATGCAAGAAAAAATTTCCGCAGACTCTTCCCATGGCGAAAATGAGATCAATCGTCAACCGGAAATACTCAGGAGTCCGCGGCAATGACCTCAACGGGGATTGCCGGCAGGCTGCCGATATACATCTTTCGCACCGGTTTGCCCTCGCGTTTGATTTCCCGGTAGAGATTTACGATCAGATTTTCATGCAGTGTCTCGCTGACCTGGCCGCTGCTTTTTACCTGGAAACTAAGCCGATTTTTCTGGATATCGACATCCTCGAGGGTCATCCCGGCAGGGGCATCACTGATTTCAAAGGCGACATCCTTAAACACCAGCGGTTTACTGGCTTGCATGACCACTTTTGCAGTACCGTCCGGCTTGATGCGAAGCGGTCCCTCATTGGCCAGCGTTAGCGAAGGAGGTCGCCATCGTGGCTTGTGGACCTTGACCATCAGTTTCTCACGGGGGACCAGGTGGCGATACAAAAACGCCTGCATGATATCCTCGGCAGGTACGGCCTGGCGGCGAACAACCTTGTCTTCGATCTTGGCGATTCCTTCCAGCTTCAGTTCCATCGGTTTTGAGGACGCGTTCCAGGGGGCAGTCAGTGTCATTCGCATGCGGCTTGTCCCGGCTGGAATGGTCGATCCACTCAGGGAAAAACCCTTGGGCGCGTCTTTTAAGCGTACCAGGATTTTGCCGTCAAATCCGTCTTTACGAAGGACGTGCACGCAGAAATCCGACTGGGATCCGGCAATTACATTCAGGCTCGCCGGGACGACCCGAAGCTCAAAGTCACCCACGGCTTCGCGCAGTTCAAGGCGATAGGCAAAATCCTCTCCACCGTGGCGCTGGGTTTCGCTTACGGATACATAATAGGTGCCATCCGCGGGAATCTCGGCAGTGACATACGAATCCGCATGATGGGTCACAAGACCGGTAGAGTCTTTATGCAGGAATTTGTCCATCTCGACATAGTCATCATTCCAGGCGATCAGTTCCTGTTTGGCGTTATAAATGCGGACCAGGGAATCCATCGGCGAATTGACCCGACGGGCGAAGATTTCCGCGGCAATTGTCATGCCTTTTTTGCACTCCACTGCGTAGACATCTTCATCGCCGTCCGTTTCAATCCGGCCGTCTATTACGGCTCCAAGTTCGACGGTCTGTGCCTTTTTAAAGCTGTTATTCGCCGATTTTTCCGCGATAGAAGGGCTGTTCAGTACTGCACATGCTACTTTGCCCGCAGCACCGGTCTCGCTGATCGATAATGGAAGTATTCCGCTTAATACGCCGGCTTGAACGGCCTGAACCTGCACGGTGTTCTTTTTCAGGTTCCAGCCTTTCGCGTGGAGCTGGCCGCTTTTGCCTGCTGTGACGCCCAGCGGGTATACGCTTTTGACAAACGGCACTTCACCTACACGTACCCGGTAGACAAAATCCTCCCGGCCGCGGAAGATGGAATCACGGATTTCTACCTCGTATTCCCCGTCTTTGGGAATCGTAAAGCACAGCGCCGGATCGGGATCAAAACGGAAATCATCTGCGTAGATAAGCTCATTGCCCTTGTCGTCATAAACCGCCGTTACCGCCTGAAACCAGCCGGGAACCGCGTCTGCCAGGTAGGGCACCAGTGACCGGGCTTCCACATCCACGACTACGTTCTGTCCCTTTTGGGCTGTAAAGCGAAACCGGTCCGTGTCGCCCGGATAGATTTGCCCATTGAATACGGCCGGTAAATCGACCGGTTTATCGTTCAGTTTTTTTCGGATATTCGGCAGGGATTCAAACGCGGATTTATCATTGGGTTCCAGCTCGTAAATTTCGCCATCGGTACCTACCTGAAAAACAATCGGATTCGACAGTTGGGTTTGCGATTCCAGCCGGAGTTCATAGAAGCCCGGCTTTGCGTTTTTGTCAATGGTTACACGCAGGACAGCAATCTGGGCAATCTGCTGATTGATCTGCTGCTTTGAGCGGTCCGGGAAAAATACATGTCGAATGTGAGCGAGCTGACGCAAACTGCTTGATTCAATGTCTACCAACAGGGGATGGTGCCAGATCGAAACTCTCTTTTTCAATTCTTCCCGGATACGGTCCCGAAAATCAGGCTCTTTCTTCGCCTCCTCTTCTTTTGCTTTGTCCTGGGAGCTTTGCGTCTTTTTCTTCGCAGCTTCTCTTTTCTTTGCCTCGATTGACTGGGCCCTGTCGGGAGGTCTTTGGCCGATCTCGATCAGCCGCTGGTCCCGGACTTCCTTCATCTTTTCGGTCAGGGCTTGTCGGTCTTCCTGCTGGAGATTTCGCATGGGACGGACGAAATTGATGACCTCAGCTTTAATCCCGTCACCGGTAAAATGGACATTTTTCGCCCCGAAGAGATTCTGTCCGCCGACGAGCACGTCAAAGGTAGTTCCCTGCTGGCCGCCCGCTGGGTATGCGTAGCCGATATGCGGCTCGTTTTTGTCATCCGCCTGAAGAGTTCCTGCGAAAAGAACCAGCAGTATACATCCGAGAAACCATTGCGTTTTCATATTCATACTCCCGTGCAAATCCGGGCCTTGCCCGGCTGATTACATGATCTCGTATAGTCTTCCCTCGCCCTCTTTTGACTTGGGCATTACCGTTACATCCAGGCCGCGTTCATTGGGCAGCTTGCCGTCCGGATTGATCCCCAAAAGCTCGTACATACTCCCGAGCAAATCCTCGGGGTAGACCGGCCGGTCTTTTACTTCCGTCGCTGTTTCGTTTGATGCGCCTACGACCGTTCCGCCCTTAAAGCCGCCGCCTGCGACTACACTGCTAAAGCATCGTCCATAGTGTGAGCGTCCGCCGTTCCACGGCGCATTCCACTGCACCTTGGGCCCCCGGCCGAATTCTCCGCCCCACCAGACAATGGTGCTGTCCAAAAGTCCCCGCTCGGACAGATCGGCCAGCAAAGCCGACATCCCCTGGTCGAGCTCGGGCAGTTTGCGTTCCATGATCTCGAAATGCTGCTTGTGCGTGTCCCATCCCTTGTAATTGATCGTCACATACGGCACGCCGTGTTCGACCAGCCGCCGGGCGGTCAGGCATGACTGTCCAAATGTATTTCGCCCGTACTTCTCGCGCATTTCCGGGCCCTCACTGGAAAGGTCGAACAGGGCTTTTGCCTCGCCGAACATCAGCGCGTATGCCTTTTCCTCGTTATCATCCATTTTCTCGAATGTTTCATCTCCCTGCATCGCGTTACCGAGGCTGTCGAGCTTTCGCAGCAGTTTTCGCCGCTCCATTTGCCGCTCGTCTGAGATTCCCTGGGCGACGATTCCTTCCACGACGAACGGATTTTTATTCGGATCGCCACCGGTTGCGAAAGGTTTGAACTTCGGGCCCAGGAAACCTGCTTCCGAAAATCGGCCCTGCGGCTCAGTTAAAACGATATATGGGGGCACGGCTCCCTTGTAGCCGCCCGCATAGCCTTTGAACGTCGATACGACTGCCCCTGCGCATGGGTACACGAGCCGCCCCGGATCATGGCCGGTCTGTGTACGGTAGGACGCTGTTTCGTGGGCGTTGATCCCATGTGTCATGCTTCGGATAATGGCGTACTTGTCTGCCTGCTGGGCAAGGAGAGGCAGCTTGGAACCAAGTACAATGCCGTCTACATTAGTCTTGATGGTTTCGTTCAGCGGTCCGGTATAGTCGTAACCCGCGTCGGGTTTCGGGTCAAAGGTGTCGATATGACTCGGTCCGCCCCACATCCAGATCTGGATCACGGCTTTTGCCCTGCCTTTGCCGGACAGGGGGGGGCGTGTCTTTGCAAGGGAAGCCTTTGCAGAATCTTCATTTGCCGCAAGAATCCGTCCCGGTCCGAGGATTGTAAGCCCGGCTGCCGTCAATGCCCCGTTTCGGATCAATTCTCTTCGATTCAAACCGCTGTTTATTCGCTTTTTCATCTTGGGTTTCCTTACAAGAGTTGTCAAACTCTTTTTCGGTATATCCTGATATCGGCCCAATCAGTGCCGATACAAAAATTCTTTACTGTTCATCAGTGCCCACGCGAGATCGTTTAGCCCGGCGCGTTTGCCCTGTTTGTGTTCCTTAATATATTCCTCGCAAAGCTGTGCTTCTTGCGGTGTGGGATTGCGAGACAGGAGATTCTGATACAAAAGGCCGATCAGCATCCTGTCTTTGCCTCGTGAGGCTTTCATCATGGTATTTAATCGCCAACTCTTTTCGATCTTTTTCTGGATATGCGTGGAGTTGAGCAGATGCAGCCGCTGAGCTTCGCTTGAGTTGCTGTTGCGTTCGCTGAGTACTCCTGTATCTCGGCTGGGCCGACCGAACATTTCGAGGAACTGGCTGGTAATACTCCCGTCGGCCAGTTCAATGCTTGCCTCATCTACGGGAATGAATGTGAATGGTTCCGGGATCATACTCAAATATTTTTCGCTGGTTCCGGTGATCTTGCACAGGGCATCAATGAGCACTTCCGCTTCAAGCTGGCGTACCGGGTAGCAGGCAAAAAGTTGCTTGGATTTTTCGCTTTGCTCCTGCCATATGCATGACTGCTGGTATGTCCGGGAATTAAGGATCAGCCGATAGATATGCCGTAAATCCCAGCCGGAGTTGACCAGTTCCTTTTCAAGATATGCCAGCAACTGGGGATTGGACGGAGGGTTATCCACCCGGATATCATCCGCTTCATGGATAATCCCATATCCCATCAGCCAGTACCAGATGCGGTTGACAATCGTCTTTGCGAACCATGGGTTTTCCCCATCAATCAGCCAGTCTGCGAAGACCACCCGCGGATCCTGCCCGGTCTTGATATGTACTTTTGTCCCATCGGGCAAAACGGCGTCAAAAGCCTCGATCTTCATCGGATCCGGATAAACGATCTGCTCCTTCCATTCCGCGGTGGATTTATACGCCACCCGTGAAAAGAACGTACTCATCTGGTCCTGCTTTTCCTTGGGCCAGTTCTCAAAACGGCTGCCCATGAAGGTCAGCGAAACCGCCGCGGCGATTGTCGCGGGCGCTGTTCCCTGGGTCGCGCGGTAAAAATTGACCTGCGGAACCCGGAAATTACTCCCGTTTGAACACAAAAGTTCGCGTGCAAATTCATCATATCGTTTATTTTCGCGGAGGGCGTCATGTATCCAGCGATGATAGGCCTGTACAGCATTCGGCCAAAGGTTGATCGGAAATTCCGCCTTGACCCTGAGGATATCGCACCATTTGAGCGACCAGTAATCCGCGAAAGCGTCATCTTCCAGCAGCGATTCGATCAAAATCGCCCGCTTGTTGTCTTTGGTATTACTGCCAAAATCCCTCACGGCCTTAGGATCCGGGATTTGCCCGGTAATATCCAGGTACGCCCGGCGGAGAAAAACTGCATCCGAACACAGATTCGCCGGTTCCACACCCTCAGTTTTGAGTTTTGCGAGCACGAATTTGTCGATCTCATTTAACGGCTCTGCGTTGCCGCCTATTTCATAAGGACGAACAATAGCAGCCCCGTAGCATGTTGCCGTAAACAAACCAGCCAAAAGCAGGGAAAGGAATATCCAATGGAAATGGCGGTTTCGTCCCCAATAACACAAAAAGTCGATCTTCTTCATCCTGACATCTTTCAAATACTGGACAATATATATCCATACCGGTTTACGACCGGCCTTCAGTATATTATAACGAATTGTGGAATTCAATTATTGCATTATTTCGTCTCACGGGATTCATTTTTGTTCAAAAATATGAAATCACGTAATAATTTCTTGACCTTATTGCTCGGTTTTTCTAAAACCTTGCCTGTCAGAAGTTCATGGATTTGCGAGATATTCAATGCCTCAACCAACCGTTTACATCAAGAGAATCATCTTGCTGGCTGTTCTTGCCGTGGTGATGGTGATTATTGACTACAAAAGAAATGGCAAAAACGCCTCCAGGTGGCGTGAATATCTCTTCGTGCTGGCAGTCGGTCTTGTTGCGACTGTTTACGGAATGGTCAACGATTTTGTCACAGTATCCATCTCTTCGCATTATTTTACCCTGGGCAAGGGACTTTCCGATGGTCCGGGGCTTGCCATAAGAGCTGTCCTGCTTGGGTCTTACGCCGGTTTTTCCGCAGGCCTGGTCGGCGGGGCGTATACCATTTTTATTGCGACTTTTCGCACAAAAACAAAACTGCCGATTTCCTGGCTTTTTTCTCTATTATGGATTCCTATCGTTTCAGCCGTGTCTCTTGCCTTTTTGATGACCATGTTGTTTTCCGGCTTTGATCCTTACGGTTTTCGAGCTGAACTTTCCGGTTTGATTACGACGCGAGAGATCGACAATCTCATTTTTGTATGGTGGATTCATGTCGGCGATTATCTTGGTTTGCTTGTCGGATTAGTGATTATTTCGGTCCTGATTCTCAAAAAACGCAAAAAAGCCATTGTTTTGGATACTTTTTGATATTTTTTTGAAATAAAACCACTATTCATAGCCGTTAAACATAGCAGAAAGAGGCAATTTCTACTTAATTGCCGTTTCGATCGGTCTGACCGCAGTTGGTGAGAGAAAATTTAGTACTCCTATTGGAAGAGAAAATGGAAACCATCAGTGAAAAACCCATCTTTTTTCGTCAATTTCTCCGAGACGATCTCCGCGAATACTGGATCACCTCGACGGAACAAAACGAAGGCACCGAAGACCTCGCCTTCGCATTAACCCGTTTGGATGAACTTTCCGCCTCGCCGACCTTTATCCGTCTATTTGGGTCGAAAAAGGCGTTAAAGAATGGCCTCGCTCTCTTGGATAATTCCGCGGATTCCCTGCCCGCGCCGCTGATGATTCAAATTCCCAATCCCGCAAATCCAGAAGCCCTGGGTTGCCAGATCTATGCTCTTCCGTCGGAATCGCTTACCCCCATCGAGCACCAAGGCAAACTCATTGGCAAAATGTACCAGGATGCCTACACCCGCTACGCTGCCCTGACCGTACTGCCTGGTGACCAGGCCCAAACGCGATACGACCAGGCCGCGGACATCTTTAACCGGATTCACCAGGTGCTGATTGATCAGGACGCGGGCTTTGATACCGGGTTTCGCAACGTAATCCGCACCTGGCTTTACGCGGACGATATCCTTTCCTGGTACGACCAGCTTAACAAGGCACGTAATGCATTCTTCACCGAGCACGACATCTTCAACCACCTCGTTCCTGCCAGCACCGGTATCGGGGCTGGTAATTATTACGGCAGGGCGATGGCGGTTCAGGCCCTTGCCGCGGTTTCGCTCAATTCGGATGTCACTATCGAGCCTGGCCACTCGCCGATGCAGTGCCCCGCGCTGGATTACAAGAGTTCCTTTAGCCGGGCCATGAAAGTGCTTGCCCCCGATCATCACAGGCTGACCATCTCCGGTACCGCCAGCATCGATCCGCACGGCAACACCGTCAACCTCGGCGACACCCCGGCCCAGATCGACCTGACTATGCAGGTGGTCCATGCGATCCTCGAACATGCCGGCATGGAATACAGCGATACAGTCACCGCGCTGGCTTATTTTAAGGATCCAAAGGATTTTTACCTGTTCGACCGCTACTGCGATGAAAACAACCTTTCGCTGCCGCACATCAAGCTCCATGCCGATGTTTGCCGTGACGATCTGCTTTTCGAGCTTGAACTCGATGCCGTCAAAAGAGCCTGATTGCCGCCGCCGCGGTTAGCTTTCAGATTACAGCTTCGCCGTCTCGGTTTCGCCGGATTCGCTATCGCCGGGTTTGCGGTTTGTTACGAGATCCACCGCCTGCTGAACGAGATAATAAAAGATGGGGATAAAGAACACCCCGAAGATCGTCGCCATCAGCATGCCGCCGAATACCGCCGTACCCAGTGAGCGCCGGGCCATCGCACCGGCACCGGT
This sequence comes from uncultured Pirellulales bacterium, assembly GCA_964454745.1. Classification (GTDB taxonomy): domain Bacteria; phylum Planctomycetota; class Phycisphaerae; order Sedimentisphaerales; family Anaerohalosphaeraceae; genus CAYVUI01. Next base: position 42,168 of record CAYVUI010000018.1, read on the forward strand.
CGCCATCATCAGCGGCAGCACACCGAACACAAACGACAGGGCGGTCATCAAAATCGGACGAAATCGCAGCCGCGCCGCGGTAAGGGCCGATTCAAACGCCCCGTGCCCCTCATCGTGGTGGCTCTTTGCGAATTCCACGAGCAAAATCGCCGTCTTTGACGAAAGTCCGATCAGCAGCACCAGCCCGATCTGCGTATAGATATTGTTCTCCGGGAACAGTACCATACTGAATATCGCGGCACCAAACAACGCGAAGGGAACAAACAGAATAATCGCCACCGGTATCGACCAGCTCTCGTACTGCGCCGCCAGGAACAGGAAGACAAACACCGACGCCAGCGCGAATATCAGCGGCGCCTTGTTGCCCGCCTGGATCTCCTGGTAGCTGATACCCGACCACTCGTAACCCATCTCCGCGGGCAATACCTGTCCGAGCATCTCGGTCATATGGTCCATCGTCTGTCCGCTGCTGAATCCGGTTCCCTGCCCGGTCACCGTCGTGCTCGGGTACAGGTTATAATGATACACCGTTTGCGGTCCGGCGATCTCCCTTACACTGGCAAACGTGCCGAACGGCACCATCTGGCCGTGAGCGTTCTTCACCTGCAGGTCGAGAATATCATCCGATTCGGCGCGGTAGTCCTTGTCGCCCTGGACCATCACCTTAAACGTACGGCTAAACAGGTTAAAGTCGTTCGCGTAAAACTGACCAAGGCTCGCCGCCATCGTATTAAACACGCTGTCGAGCCTCACATCCAGGCTCTTGACCTTTGTCCGGTCGATGTCTACGTACAACTGCGGGACATTTGCCTTGAAGGAACTGTTTACCCGGGTTACCATTGGGTCTTCCATACCCATATACATCAACTGGTCTCCAACCTGCTGCAGGGCTCCAAAGCCGGCGCCCCCGCGGTCCTGGATCTGCATCTCAAAGCCGCCCGAGAAACCGAGCCCCATGATCGGAGGAGGCGTAAAGGCAAAGACCATTGCCTCACGAATCCCGAAGAGCTGCATTTGAATCTGCTGCTGGATCGAAAAGACCGAAAGCTCCTGTCCGGGCCTTTCGCTCCAGGGCTTAAGTGATACAAAATAAGCCCCTGCATTGGACGAGACAACACCGTTTAGCAGCGACCAGCCGCCGATGGTGACATACTCTTCCACGCCCGGCGTATTGTCGAGGATTGCGTTAATCTTATTCGTGACCTGTTCGGTCCGGTGTACGCTTGCACCCGGCGGCAGTTCTACGTTGAGCATCATGAAACCTTCATCCTCCGTCGGCAAAAACGAAGTCGGCAGATGGATAAGGCCCCACCCGGCTGCTGCGCAGATGCCTGCGAACAGGACCAGTGCAAAGACCCATTTACGCAATGCCGCCTGTACGATTCGCATATACCCGCGGGTACTGACGCCCATGAGCTTGTCAAACCAGCCGAGAACCCAATTGACCTTACGCTCGCCCCTGGGTTTTAGGAACAGGCCGCACAGTGCCGGGCTAAGCGTCAATGCATTAATAGACGAAAACACCGTCGCCGTCGAGATCGTAATCGCGAACTGCGAATACAGCCGCCCGGAAATCCCGCCGATCATCGTCGTTGGGACAAATACCGCCAGCAGCACCAGCGTCGTCGCGATGACCGCGCCGGTAATCTGCTGCATCGCCTTCTTGGCTGCCTTTTTCGGGGGCAGACCTTCTTCCTCGATGATTCGCATCGTATTTTCCACCACCATGATAGCGTCATCGACCACGATACCAATCGCCAGCACCAGCCCGAACATCGAAAGCGTATTGATCGAAAGGCCCATCAGCTTCATCACCGCGAAGGTACCAATCAGTGAAACCGGGATCGCGACCGAAGGGATCACCGTCGTACGTATCGTCCCGAGGAACACATACACCACCAGCACCACCAGCGAAACTGCGATCCCAAGCGTAATCAGCACTTCCTTGATCGATTCCACGATAAATTTGGTCGGATCAAACGGCACACTGTAATCCAGCCCCGCCGGGAAATCCTGCGACATTTCCGCCATGACTTTGCGGATATTCTCCGCTACATCCAGGGCGTTCGCCCCCGGCCGCTGGAAGATACCCATCACAATCGAAGGCTTGCCGTTGTACTGGGCAAACCAGGAATATAATTCCGAACCCAGCTCTATGCGGGCTACGTCCTTGAGGCGAACCACACGTCCCGGCCCGTCATGCTTCACGATGATCTCACCAAATGCTTCCGGGCTGTCCAGGCGGCCCAGGGTGCGTACCGTGAGCTCAAAATCCTGGTCCGTGTCACTGGGCGGGGTGCCGATCTTGCCCGCGGCGACCTGTACATTTTGCTCCCGAATTGCCGATAAAACCTCTTCGGTCGTCAGGTTGCGGGCTTCGAGAAGCTCTGGATTGAGCCAGATACGCATGCTGAAATCCTTGGCACCGAAGATGGTGACATTGCCCACACCCTCCACACGCGACAGGGCATCCTTGAGATAAATATTGATGTAATTACTCAAATACGTAGAATCATACCGGCCATCCGGTGAAAACAGCGAGACTACCAGCGTGATATTTGAGGACGATTTTTGTGTGGTAATACCGTATCGCAGTACTTCTTCAGGGAGGCTCGGCTCCGCCATTGACACGCGGTTTTGAACCAGTACCGTTGCCATGTCGATATCCGTACCTACTTCGAACGTTACGGTCAGTTCCATCGTTCCGTCATCCGAGCTCTTCGAGGACATATACAGCATATTCTCCACGCCGTTGATCTGTTCTTCGAGCGGAGTCGCCACCGTTTCCGCGATGACCTCTGCGTTGGCCCCGGGATACTGCGCCGTTACGATTACGGTAGGGGGGGTAATGTCCGGCGTCTTTTCCACGGCGAGATTGGGAATCGCCAGCACGCCGACCAGTACAATTACAATTGAAATGACCGTCGCAAAGATCGGACGGTCTATGAAAAAACTGCTAAACATGACTACTCCTGTCCCTGTCCGCTATTGGGGTTGTCCTGATCCATTTGCGGGGCCTGCCCGCTACCCATTTGCTTACCGCCTGCCGGAGGTTCTTGCCCTTCAAACACCGGCTGAACCGGCATACCCGGAAACGCGAACTGCAAGCCTTCTACGATGTACACCTCGTCGGGGCCAAGCCCGGATTCAATCACGCGCATTGTTCCGTCCAGCGGCCCGATCTCAACCGGTCTGCGTTCCACAACATTTTTCTCCCCGACCAGCAGCAGGTATTTACCGCCGATATCTGAATTTAATGCTCGCTCCTGGACAAGTACGGCGTCCCTTTTAATTCCCGCCGGCATCTTTACCCGGGCGAACATGCCCGGTAGAATCATCATATCGGCGTTTTCATACACACCGCGAAGTTCGATGGTCCCCATCTGAGGGTCTACTTTCGGATCGATGTAATCGATTTTCCCCGTGTGTGGATATCCCTTCTCCCCGGCGACGCCAAACGTAAATTCGATCCCCCTTGGCCCGCTGCCGTTAAAGGTATGCATGGCCTCTGTCAAGAGAGCCTCGCTGACATCGAAATACACGTAAATCGGCGAAAGCTGCACCACCCGGCAAAGCAGTGTATTCTCATTGGCCCCCACCAGGTTGCCTGCGTCGACCAGATGCCGGCTGATGCGCCCAGCGATCGGGGAGGTCAGCCGCGTATAGCTAAGCTCCTGCTTTGCTTCGGTCAGGGCGGCCTGGTGAGCCAGTACTTCGGCCTTGGCCACCACATAATGTTGCGCGCAACATTATCCGACTTATGTGAAGTAGTTATTAATGTGCAGTTGGAGTTATAAGCTCTTTCAT
>CAYVUI010000019.1:0-33220 GCA_964454745.1 uncultured Pirellulales bacterium
AGCCAAGCTCGGAATTCATTGAAAGACAAACCGAGTTCGCTTGTTTAAGGTCTAGATGTCCAGTAGTTATTAAGTGATTGAAATGTTAAGAGGCAATTAAATACGAATGAATGACGGGCAGTTTTTCAGGATTGTGAAGAAAAGCATTTTTTTATCGTTTCAACATAATCAATTACATTTCAGTAAGACCCTGTAAGATTACAGCAAGTTGAAGTGTATGCGCTGAGAGACCCGCCCCGCTGACATGGAAAGGAGTGGATCATGAAGACACATTTAAGAATTCCAATCATTGTGGTCATTGGCTTGCTGGCCATGACACCATTAGTTCAAGCCGATGACTGGGACATCTACATTACCGTTGATAATCAGTACGATGTTTATTTTGGAACACCAACTACGACGAATTTTTTTGCTGGCGGAGATACGAACTGGACAACTGTTGATTATTACCAGGCGCTGGGCCGGCTTCCTACGGACTATCTTTATGTGGCGACCGCCTCTGATTACAGCACAGCCCAGGGATTTATCGGCACGTTTATCAATACCACCACCGGCAACTCCATCAATACCGGTGATCTGGCCTGGGAGGTCTTCCCGGCCGGTGCCTATGCAGCGACCAATCCTTACAGCCCGGGCAGCTGGCCTTCCAGCTTGATGCCGACGCAGTCCGAGGTCGATAACGCGATTGCCTATGCTACCGCCAACAACCTGTGGGTTGCGCCAACGGGTGCGACCGGATACGACAATGATCCTTCAACGTCAATTTTGCCTAATACATGGGAATGGGGTTGGTATTTTTCCAGCATCGATATCTCTGCAAGCTGGATTTGGTACGACAGCGGAAACGATACGGCCCCGCCAACCTATGCCCCAGCCCCGCTGGATGGTTTCAATCATGACGAATTTCTTGTGTTCCGTATCGCCGGAGCAGCCGTGCCGGAACCGACAACGCTGGGCCTGCTGTTGATCGGGACGTTGGGATTGAACAGGAGAAAACAAAGAAAATTTTAACGAGAAAGGAAAGAATCATGAACAAGTTATTTTCATACATCCTGATCGGGGCCGTGATTGCGGCCGGAATGGTTTCTATTACTTTTGGTGACGATTTGAATGTTCCGGACTACCGGGGCGATCCGCTGAGTGTGTATGCGCACTGGGAGAATATCGACGGAACGGGAAATTTGACATTAACTGGTTTTTCCACGACGGATGACAGTGATGCTTCGACGATTTTGTCGTCATTTCCCCCTATGGATTACGTGGTTCGTGAGGCCTCATCCTACGAATTCGCGCTTCCCAACTGGATTGATGAAATGCCGATCAAGTTCATGCGGCTGCAGCTGACGTGGATCGGCGACGCGACGGAACCTAAGGAGATCCCGATTTCCGGCGTGGAAGGGACGTTTTCTGTACCGGGCAATATCGTGTATACCTCCCCGGTGCAGCCGACGCCGGTAGGGTTTTACCAGTATTATGATATCGAGTTTAAGCCGAACCCGGATTTTGAGCGGTGGCTGGTTATCCTGCCTGACAATAACTTTTTGACCCAGGCGGTGGCGGATACGATTTCGACCGTGCCGGAACCGGCTACGCTGGCGCTGTTTGGGCTCGGCGGGCTGCTGGTAACCCGGCGGAGATGATTTTTGGCTGCGTGAATAGGAGCTCGCAAGCGAAGCCGACCTGGGGTGTGGGGTCGGCTTTTTTTATGGTGCGGGGTATTGGGCGAAAGATTGGGATGGAATTGGATTTGGCTGGGGGGTATATTTTGTTGTGGTTACCATTTTTGAGATTTCGATATGAAAGCGGGGATTGGTTATGCAGGTGCAGGCTGAGTTGAGTGTTTATCCGCTGCGGACGGAGACGATGAGCGAGGGGATTTTGGCGTTTAAGGGGGTTTTGGAGGCTTACGGCCTTGAAACGCGGATGGGGACGATGAGTACGTTTGTCAGTGGTGAGGCGGGGGATGTGTTCGCGGCGTGCGGGGAGGCGTTTGAGAAAACGGGGCAGGCGTATTCGCTTGCGGTGGTTTTGAAGGTGTGTAATGCGTGCCCGCCGGCGGAGAAGCGGGGATAGGAAACGGAGGATTGTTTGACTCGGCTGGGCTGATAGGGTATGATCCGGGGTATGAGTGACCAGTTAACGCCTATTTTGTTGTCTTTGCAGGTTTGTGAGAAAGTGATTTTGGATCATTTTACGCGGCAGGCGTCCGTGATCGGGCTGATCGAGGTGATCAACGCGGCGGCGTTTCCGGTGCGGCACCCGTTTATGACGATTTTCGCGGAGCTGACCAACGGGCACGGTGAGCAGGAGGTGCGGACGGCAATTGTGGATGTTCAGGATGGGGATAAGGCGATTTATGAGCAGCGGGGCAAGATCATGTTCAAGGATGTCCAGCAGATCGGGCGGTATGTGAACCAACTGCAGGGGATTGTTTTTCCGCATACGGGGGAGTACCGGGCGCAGCTCTGGTGCGGGGAGATGCTGATGGGGGAGAGGCGGTTTTTGCTGCGGGCGGTCAAACCGAGGGAATCGTAGCGGCTGGTGGGCAAGAGTGGAGCCGGCCCTTCGGGCCAGTGGGGAGATAGTGGAAAGTAGAAAGTAGATTGCGGAATGGCCTGCGGCCATGTTTTTTAATCAGCGTGGGCGGAGCCCACCCTACCTTTGCAGGCAGATATGAAATGCACATGTGAAACGATATCGTTTTTGGTGGGTGCGACCCACCCTACAGCCAGTGGGGAGATAGTGGAAAGTAGAAAGTAGATTGTGGAATGGCCTGCGGCCATGTTTTTTAATCTACGAGGACTATTTTTTATTTTACCAAGTTTGCCAAAAAGGTACCTGACCCCTTTATTTTGTGTATAGATTTGTGCGGGGGTGTCTAAAATCCTTACGCCTATTTTGGGTGCTTATTGTCTTGTTTTATTGAGATGGGGGCGATTTTCTGGATTTTTGAGGATTGAGGGGGTGTTTGGGGGGCTTTTGGACTGTATTTATCGTGTTTTTTATCGGCTGGCACATTTGTTGCATCTTTTTGAGCTCGGCAGATAGTGTAAATCTGGAGAAAAGATGGCAAATGATTTGAAAATGGTCAATTTCCTCGAAGCGGGGTACCGCAGCGAAGTGGAGCGTCAGAAGATGATCGCCAACAACCTGGCGAACATGTTCTCGCCGGATTACCGCCGGTATGACGTGAAATTCGAGGATATCCTGCAAAAGGCCATTGACCAGAAGCAGAAGGCGGGGGTTAAGGATCTGCGGTCGGAGGCCTTTCAGCCGATGGATACGCCGATTAATTCGCATGGAAACGACGTGGCGATGGATATGGAAATTGCCGGGATGGTGAAAAACAGCCTTAAACATAAAGCGTTTATGATGATGCTGAAGAAAAAATATCAGCATTTTGACGCGGCAATGAATGTAAGCAGGTAAGGGAATAAGACGTGGAAATACATGGAAATCTATTTGGCGTACTGGATATTTCGGCTTCGGGTTTGAAGGCGTTCGGCAAACAGGTTGAAATCGTGGGTTCGAACCTTGCCAACTCGCGGACGACGGACGCGGGCAACGGTCAGCCGTATCGGCGTATGGAGGCGATGTTCGAGGCGATTGACCTGGACCCGGACGAGGGCACCGCGGGTGTGGATATCGCGGATATCGTGGAGGACCAGAGTGAGTTCCAGAAAGTGCTCAACCCCGGGCACCCGAAGGCGGACGCGGACGGATACGTGCTGATGCCGAATATCAACTACGCCCAGGAAATTATCGGGCTGAACCTGGCCAGCCGGGCGTACCAGGTGAATGCGGCAATGATGAAACGCTATCAAACCATGGTGAATTCGAGCCTGGATTTGCTTAAGTAATGAAAGGAAACGGTTATGGCAGTACAGTTTAACCCTAATTTTCGTTCGGTGAATATTACGGATATCGCCCCGAAGGCGAGCAGTACGGCGAAATCGGGGGCCCAGTTCAAGGATACGATGGGCGATTACGTCAAGAACGTGGACAAGCAGCAGGAGCAGTCGAATGAGTCGATTGTGAACCTGCTGACGGGCAAGACGCAGGATATCAACGCGGTGGTCGCGGATGTGGCGCGGGCGGACATGAGCTTTAAGATGCTTGTGGGGGTCCGCAACAAGCTGGTTTCGGCGTACCAGGAAACGATGAAGATGCAGGTATAGCGGGATATCCCTGACGGTGCGGTTCTACAGCAACGAAACGGTTTGAAATTGCAGGATAGACTTAGATGAATTTTTTACAACAACTTGGCGCGGTTTGGGGCAAGATCGGTGTGGTTCAGCGGGTTTTGCTTTTGACGATCCTGCTTGCGTGTATCGGGATGGGGGTCTTTTTGACGCACTGGGCAACGCGGCCGGAGATGCAGGTTTTGTACAGCAACCTTGATCCTTCGGATGCGGGGCAGATTACCGAGAAGATCAGCGAGGCGCAGGTGCCGTATGAACTGGGCAACGGGGGAACGACGATTTATGTGCCGCGTCAGCATGTTCACGAGCTTCGACTGACGATGGCCAAGGAGGGCCTGCCGGGCAGCAAGCAAAACGGGTACGATATTTTTGAGAACGAGAAGCTGGGGGTCAGCCCGATGGTCCAGCAGCTGAACAAGAAGCGGGCGATGGAAGAGGAACTGGCCAAGACGATCCAGATGATCGACGGGGTGGAATACACGAAAGTGATGCTGGTTTTGCCCGAGCAGACGCTGTTTACGACCGAACCGGAGCAGGCAAAGGCGTCTGTGATGGTCAAGCTTCGGGCCGGGTGGCGGCTGAACCCGTCGAACGTGGCGGCGATTACGCACCTGGTGGCCAACGGCGTGGACGGATTGCATGCGGAGAATGTGACGATCAGCGACAGCCAGGGGCGGATGCTGACCAACGCCATGGGGGACGATTCAAGTGTGACGGCGGCCAATACATTCATGGACTACAAGCAGCGGGTGGAAGAGACGATTGCGGAGAAAGTTCGCAACCTGTTGGAAACGGTGCTGGGGCCGGGGCGGTGTTCGGTGAAGGTCAGCGCGGTGCTGGATATGACCATGGAAGAACGAATGGTCAAGGAATATGACAAGGGGATGCCGTCGGAGGAGACGATCAACAGTACGACCAAGTCGGTCACGAATACGCCGGGCGAGGAGCAGACGGTAGCCGGGCAGGATACGATGGAAAAAGAGGAGACGGTCGAGACGAAGATGATGGTCCCGGAGACGATGATCAAGAGCATCAAGACGCCGGGCGATATTCTTTCGCTTTCGGTGGCGGCGATGGTGGATTTGAAAAAGGAAGTCGAGCCCGCGGGCGGTGCGGTTCCCGGTGAAGAGGGAGCCGAAGAGGCCCCCGCGGCCCCGGCCGAGCCTCAGTTTGTCGAGATGATGTCGATCGATGACGTAAAGAATATTATCCGCAATGCCGTGGGGCCGGAGCTGCTCAAGGGCGAGTCGGCGCTTACGGTGGTCAATGTTCCGTTTGAGCGGCCCAAGGCGCCGCTGATGGCGGCAGAGCCGGAAGTGGATAAGTTTGAGCGGATTTTAGAGATTATCCGTCAGAGCTCGACGGGACTTTTGAGTATCTGCGCCCTGGTGGTGCTTTGGATCTTTACACGGGCGTTTAACAAACCGGCCAAGGAGCATACCAAAGAGGAAGAGGAAACCGACCTGGTCAAGATGGGCCTGCTGCCGGCGGGAGATGGTACGACCGATCCTGTGATCGCGGTTCGTCAGCATATCGCGGGGCGTTTCCGTGAGAATCCCGATGAAGTGAAACAGTTGTTTGCAAGCTGGCTTCAGGAGGACGCATAAGCCATGAAATTTACCGGAAAACGCAAGGCGGCCATGCTGCTGATGAATATGGATGAAGCGACGGCGTCGAAGCTGCTCGAAGATTATCCGCCGGAAGTGATCCAGGAGATCGCAGTAGAGCTTTCACAGTTGGAGGCATCGGGAACGGCCACGAAGGACACTTTCCTGGAAGTAGCGAAGGAATTTTGCGTTCGGCTGGAACAGGGAGCAGCGCGTGCTTTGAACGTTCGCAGTTTTGTCAATACCATGCTCAAGGAAGAAGGCGGCAAGGAAAAGGCGGATGAGCTTCGCGAGCAGATGCACAAGGCATTGCAGGAGAAGGATCCGTTTTTAGCGATATCACAGGCGCCGCCGATTCAGATCGCCTCGGCCCTGGAGCGCGAGCCTCCGCAGGCGGTAGCGATTGTTTTAGCGTCTTTGCCGCCGAAGCTGAGTACAGACGTGGTTTCGCGTTTGAGCGAGGAGATGGCACTTAAGGCCGTATGGCGGATGACCAAGCCCGGCGAGGTATCGCCCAAGACGATGCGGCGTATCGGGGAGATGGTGTGTAAGCGAATTGTAGAGCTGACCAGCGATGAGGGAGCCCCGATGGAAGAGATTCTTCCCAAGGAGGCGCTTCGCCGGACGGCGATTGTACTTTCGGGGCTGGATAAGGAGAAGCGTGACTCGATGCTTGGCGTAATCGAGGACAATGATGAGGATGCGGCCAAGATGGTCAAGGCCCTGATGGTGACCTGGGAAGATATTACCAAGATCGACGACCGTTCGCTGCAGGAAGCGCTGCGAAAGGTGGATGCGAGCGTTCTGGCCAAGGCAATGTTCAACGCGGAACCGATCATTGCAGAAAAGATACGCAACAACATTTCGGAACGTGCGGTGCAGATGGTCGACGAAGAAACGGGCCTGATGGGCGAACCGCGAAAGAAGGATGTGCTGGAAGCGCGGGAAGAAGTTTCCAAGCCGCTGCGTGAGATGAACGAGAAAGAAGAACTGACCTTTATTGATGAAGAATAATGACATGGATTGCTGCGAACGGGCTGGAATGAGCTGTTATGTCTGAGAAAGTATCGGTAAAAATTGTTAACCCGATTGGTTCGATCCGTATGGTCGGCGCGGAGGGCCCTGTGAAGAGCGAAACGCAAAAGAAGATCGAATCTCTCAAGGTCGAGCTGGAAGCGGCGCATGTGAATATCGAGTCGCTCAAGCAGGAAAAAGAGCAGATCGTGCATCTTTGCCGCGGCCTGGAACAGGCGGGCAGTGAGATCGAGGCCATGCGGGGGGAACTGATTGCCAGTTTTGAACAGCAGATTCCGCGACTGGCACGGATGATCGCGGAACGGATCGTGATGCAGGAAATCGAGGCGGGCCGGTATTCGATGGAGAACATCCTGGGCCAGGCGATTCGTGAGGCCGGGGGCGGGCGCTGCCGAGTGTACCTGAACCCGGAGGACCTGGAGACGGTCCGGCATACGATGGAAACCAAGGGCGGGGGAAAATTCGAGAATGTGGAATTGGAAGCGGATACGACATTGAGCCGGTCCCAGTGCCGCGTGGAAACCCATAAGGGTTTCCTGGAGCATTCCATTTCCGAACAGCTTGACCTAATCGAGAAGGCCATGCGCGGGGAGGAGGGCTGATGCAGACGGAAAGCCCGAGACCGAATTTGATCGATTTTGAGCCTTATGTTTCGCGAATTCAAGGTGCGCAGCTTCTGCTGGCCAAGGGTTCGATTGTTCGGGTTTCCGGGATGACGGTCGAGAGCAACGGGCCGCGGATTCCTATCGGGCAGATGTGCGTGATTTGCCGGGGGGACGGGGCTTCGATTCCCGCGGAAGTAATCGGTTTTCGCGGCGGCAACGTGATTATCCTGCCGCTGGAACCGGTGGACGGGATTTGTCCGGGGGATACGGTGATGGCACTGAATCGTCCCAGGAGTATTCGGCTTGATGAGAATATCCTTGGGCGCGTGCTGGACGGACTGGGCAACCCGATTGACGGGAAAGGACCGCTGGAGGGCGAGGAAGTTCGGGGGATCGAGAATGTGAGCCCGTGCCCGATGAACCGGGACATGATCGATTCGCCGCTGTCGCTTGGGATTCGTTCGATTGACGGACTTTTGACGTGCGGCAAGGGCCAGCGTGTGGGGATTTTTGCCGGCTCGGGAGTCGGTAAGAGCGTACTGCTCGGAGAGATTGCCAACGCGAGCGAGGCGACGGTGAATGTCGTCGCGCTGGTGGGCGAACGCGGCAGAGAGGTGCGGGAATTTTTGGAAAAGGACCTGGGCCCGGAAGGATTGGCGCGGAGCGTGGTGGTAGTCGCAACGAGTGACAGTGCCCCGATCCAGCGTGTGAAGGCGGCGTTTGTGGCTGCGACGATTGCGGAATACTTCCGTGACCAGGGGGCGGATGTGCTGTTTATGATGGATTCTTTGACCCGTCTTGCACAGGCGCAGCGGGAGATCGGGCTTGCGGCGGGAGAGCCGCCGGCGACGAAGGGATATTGCCCGAGTGTGTTCTCATTGCTTCCGCGGCTGATCGAGCGGCTGGGCAAGACCGAACGGGGCAGTATTACCGGGATTTTGACGGTCCTGGTTGAGGGTGACGATTTGAATGATCCGGTGGCGGACTCGGCAAGGAGCCTGCTGGACGGGCATATTGTACTAACGCGGAAACTGGCGGACCGGGGGCATTACCCGGCGATTGATGTGCTCAAGAGCGTGAGCCGTTTGATGTCTACGGTAGCCAGCGCGGAGCATAAGGCGGCGGCGCAGAAGATTCGTGAAATTTATTCGACGTATATCGATGCGGAGGATTTGATCAATATCGGGGCCTTTTCGCCGGGCAGCAATAAGCGGATTGACGGCTCGATTGCCCTGATCGACTACGTGGAAGAATTCCTGGTGCAGGCGATACGTGAACGGACGGGATTTGAGCAGACGATCGGGCGGATGACGGAGATTGCCGACGCCTGGGACGAACTGCTTAGCGGCAGCAGCGGGCAAAAGGCGAAATCGTGAAGAAGTTTGCCTGGCGGCTCCAGCGGCTCCTTGACATCAAGTTGAAACAGGAAGATGCGCTTCGCGGCGAACTGGCGGCCTTGACGGAAAAGCAGGTATCTGTTCGCGGGCTGATCCTTGAGATTAAGACGCAGGTGCGTGAGCGGCTCGAACAGCTCGGGCAGGTGGAAGCATCGCAGCGAATCCATGAGCAAGCGTTTTTCATGCGGTTTGCGGACACCATCCGCCAGCAGCTCGACAGTCTGGATCAGAAGCTGCGGGAGCTGGAAACGAAGCGGCAGGAAAAGATTCAGGAAATTCTGCAGGCACGCAAGCAGCGGATGACGCTTGAGGGCCTGCGGCAAAAGGCGTATGAAGAATACGAGGAAGAGGTGAAGAAATTCGAGCAGAATCAGCTCGATGATCGAAATTGTGTCCGCTATGCACGGATGGCCCTGAGCGAAAACATAAGCGAGGACCTGAAGACGGCATACAAGACCTGGTAATACTTGTTGAGAGTAAAAAAATGATAAATGTTCATTTAACTGCCGGGGTTGGCAGGGAAAATGAAGGGATTTTGACATGAAGAAACTGTATATCATCATTTTGATCGGCCTGACATTGTTGAGTTTTGCTGTCGCGTTTGGCGTGACGTTTTTTATCAACCGTTCACGTCCGAACCTGCTCGATGAGCCCGCGGAGGGACAGGCCCAGGCTGCAATGTCGGAAACGGATACTCCCGGGGCGATTTTTATCGGCGGCGGAGACGATGAGCTGTCGATGAGTATGAGCGAAAAGCAGCTCCAGAGCCTGATCTATGACATCCGCGAGAAGATGAAGGAGTATGACTATAAGGAAGAGCAGCTCGATAAACGTGAAGAACGCCTGAATATGGTCAGTACAGCCCTGCAGGAGGACATCGCGCGTTTAAATGACCTTCGTGCGCAATTGACGACGACGCTGGCGAGTATCAAGCAGCAGGAGCAAAACCTGCAAAAGTCGCTGTTGGAAATTGACGACATAGAAAAGGCGAATATGCAGCGTATTGCGGAACGTTATGACAAGATGGACACTTTGCAGGCATCGGTAATCATGATAAATATGGTCGAGAACAAGCAGATTGACGATGTCGCATTGATATTGAATTTTATGTCGGAACGCCAGAGCGCAAAGCTGCTGGGAGAGATTGGAAACGATAATCCGGAGATTGCCACAGCCCTGAACGCGAAGCTTGCGCATATTAAGGAGATTCAATAAGCTATGGATATTGCAACCCTAATCGGTATTGTACTGGGTTTTATCGTCCTGGGCCTTGCGGTTTCGGGCGGCGAGGGGATTATGCTGTTTGTGGACATTCCTTCGCTGGCGGTGGTTGTGGGCGGAATGCTGTGCGCGACGCTGATTCATTTTTCGCTCGGGCAGTTTCTGAGCATTTTCAAGATTATGAAGAAGACGTTTGTCAACAAGATTCCGCAGCCGCAGGAACTGATCCAGCAGATGGTGAATTTCGCGGCGATTAACCGGCGTGACGGTGCACTGGCCCTGGAAGAGCAGATTCGCAAGGTCAATAACGGCTTTATCGAGAAGGGTTTGCAGATGCTCATCGACGGGCAGGAAGAGGAGTGGATCCGGGATATGATGACGCTGGAGGTGCAGTACACGACCGAGCGGCACAGCAAGGGCAAGAAGATTTTGGATTTTATGGGCTCTGCGGCCCCGGCATTCGGGATGGTCGGTACGCTGATCGGGCTGGTGAAGATGCTGGCGAACCTGGAGGACCCGTCGGGGATTGGTGCAGGTATGGCGTTGGCGCTGATTACAACGTTTTATGGTGCGGTGATGGCGAACTTGATTTTTATCCCGCTTGCGGGGAAGCTGAGTATTTACTCGGCGGCGGAGATTTTGGCAATGGAGATGATAACCGAGGGGATTTGTGCGATCAGCCGGGGTGAGAACCCGACGGTGATCCGTGAAAAGATGCAGTCGTTTATCTCGCCGAGAAGCCGTGAGGATGTCAAGGCGAAGGTCTAGTGATCGGATATGGCGGAACTGAAGAAAAAAGTTGAAGAAGATGAACCGGCCGGCGCGCCGGACTGGATGGTGACGTTTAGTGACTGTATGACGCTGCTGCTGACGTTTTTTGTGCTGATATTGAGTTTTTCGTCTTTCAAGCCGAAAACGCTGGGCAGCCTGGCGTCTTCTTTTGCGCATGCGATGCCGGCGGTTGGGCTGTCGTTTACGTCGGAGAAAGAGTCGGTGCATGACAACCAGCAGGCGCGGGAGCTGGAGAAGATTAACGACGGCTCGGAGACGAGGACGGTTACGGATAAATCGACCTCGAACTTCATGAAGGAGAAAAAGCCGCTTGATTTCAAGAATCTCAAGGTATTTACGGTGCCGTCGAACCGGATTTTTTTGGGCAATGGTGCGGTTTTGAGCAAGGAGGGCAAGGAACTGTGCGAAAAGTTTGTGAAGTTTCTGCAGAAGATGCCCAGCCGGATTGTCGTCAGCGAAAACGGGGGCGGGTACAACAAGGATATCGGGCTGACGCGGGCGCTGGCGATCCTGGACCAGATGACTCGGGGTACGGGGATCAGCCGGACTCGTTTTAATATTACGTCTTCTTCGCTGATGATGGGCAAGACGGATGACGAGCGGTATGTTGAGATTACGCTTCTGGAGCCGGGGATTTACGAATGAGCGCGGCGCGAAAAAAAGAGGACAAGGGGCCGGGGGTACCGGGGTACATTGTCACATTTTCGGATATGATTACACTTCTTTTGACGTTTTTCGTGATGCTTTTGAGCATGGCCGAGGAGCAGCATGAGGAGCTTTTTGAGATCGGCAAGACGTCATTTAAGCGTGCCCTGGCGGATTTTGGTGTTTCCGGGTTTATGATCAGCAAGAGCAGCGGCGTGGATTTTGATTATCCCAAGCCCAAGCACAAGATTGACGAGGGTGAGGAACAGCCCGAACACCGCAGTATTGACGCGGAAACGGAGATGATGCGGCGGGTGGTGCTGGATCTCGAGCGGACGATGAAGATTTCGCCGTCGCAGATTTCGGGCAAGACCAAGACATTTACGGTCACGGATATCCATTTTGAGCGAGACAGTTGGGCACTTGACAAGCCTGCAATGGACTTTCTGGATCGATATTCATCGAATTTAAAGGAGAGTGTATTCTCCGACAGCGTGATTATTTACGTGGTAGGGATCGCGAATTCGGAGCCGACGGAGAAGCGGCAATGGATCGTTTCGACGCTTCGGGCCCAGAAAGTGGCGGAATATCTGCGGAGTACGCTGCCGCGACACTTAAAATGGCACGTTGTGTACTGGGGGGCCGGGCCGGGCGGTGACTGGACCGGGAAGAAGGGATTGGTGAACAAGGATACGGAGATTTTCATGACGGTGCTGCTGCCTGAATAGGGAATCCGTGTTCGGGCGTTCAATAATCTGACAGACTGTGCGATTGTTCGACAGATCGCGGGGGAGAGGTACGTTTTGAGGGCACTGCGGGGGGCAGGTTTTCGGGCACATCATTTGCATACCTATAGGTTCAGTTGATCTATACGGAGAGTTATTGTATGCAAATGAGACATTCAAGGCTGGTTTTGGCGATAGGACTGCTGGGGTGCATTTTCCTGCTTCAGGGAGTTTGTTTGGGCCGGGAATCGGTTGAATCCGAGACGGAGAACCCCCCTGCCGAGCAGAAAACGGCGGACGAGGCCAAAGCGGAGAAACCCCAGAGCCTCAAGGATTGGCTGGAAGAAGATGAGGATGTGGAAAATGGACCTCCGGGGGAGAAATTCAGCCTGATTCGGCAGTTGATTACATCGCTGGTTTTTGTGGGAATCCTGGGCGCGGGGGTATGGTTTGTGTCGAAAAAAATCAGCCCGAAGATGATCCAGGCCAAAGGGGGAGAGCTTGAACTGGTCGAGAGTTTGAGCCTGGGTGGGCAAAAGGGAATTCACCTGATTTCGATCCGGGGACGGGAAAGCCTGGTTGTGGCCAGTACGAAGGAGGGGCTTAGCCTTTTGTGTGAGATTGCGCCGGGCGGTGAAGGAAATGAGATCGCGGATGCAGATACGGGAAATCCATTATGACGCAGACGATTCGATGGATATGGGTTTTGGTCCTGATCTTGGGAGCGGCGGGCTTTTCGCTGGGTGCGGAGGAAGAACGCGGTGATTTCGGCGAGATGGGCGAAGAGGTCGAGCAGGAACTGGAATCGAGTATGCCGTCGATCCCGGACCTGATGGATGTGATCGACAAGGCCTCAAGGCCGGAGGGGGAAGAAAAACCGGACTGGACGACTCCGGTCAAGCTGGTGTTTCTCTTCTCGATGCTGGCGGTTTTGCCGAGCCTGATGGTGATGACGACATCGTTTACTCGGATCGTGATTGTGCTGAGTTTTGCGCGGCGCGCGATCAGTACGCAGAATATCCCGCCGACGATTGCGCTGATGGGGCTGGGGCTGTTTTTGACGCTGTACACGATGGCGCCGACATTTGAGAAGATTAACCGTGACGCGATTCAGCCGTATCTCAATGACGAGATCCAGTTTACCGAGGCGTCTGAGATCGCGGGCGGCGCGATGAAGAATTTCATGATCCACCAGACGCGGAAAAATGACCTTGCGGTTTTTATCAAGATGGCGAAGATTCGCGTGCCGGAAACGCCGCAGGAGCTGGGGCTGCATATCGTGGTGCCGGCGTTTATTATCAGCGAGTTTCGCACGGCGTTTGAGATGGGGTGTTTGTTGTTTATCCCGTTTTTGCTTTTGGACCTTGTGATCGCGAGTATCCTGCTCAGCGCGGGGATGATGATGCTGCCGCCGGTGATGATCTCGCTGCCGTTTAAGCTGATCCTGTTTATCCTGATCGACGGATGGGGGATTTTGGCGAACAGTTTGAGTTTGAGTTTTCGATAGAGGACAAGCGCATGGATATTAATTATATATTGTATCTTGGTCGGCACACGCTGGAGACGGCTTTGCTGATTTCGGCGCCGCTTTTGCTGGTCTGTATGGGGATGGGTATTTTTATCTCGCTGTTCCAGGCGGTGACCTCGCTGAAAGATATGACGCTGACGATTGTACCCAAGCTGCTGGCGATGAGTATTGCGACGCTGGTTTTCGGGAACTGGATGATGCAGATGCTGATCAAGTTTACGTATGAGATTTTTAACCAGATTCAGAGTTACGGTCAGCCCTGATGGAATTTTTGAACGCGAAGATTTTTGGTTTTATACTGATTCTCGCGCGGGTGGGCGCGTTTTTCGCGACTTCGCCGGTGTTCGGTTGGAAGTCGATCCCGATGCGTGTCAAGACTGGGATGATGGTGACGTTTTCGATTTTTGTGGCCAGCATTGTGCCGCTGCCTTTGCGGGTTGGGGATTTGAACCCGATTGAAATGATTTTGCTGCTTTCGCGTGAGGTGATTTACGGGCTGGCGCTGGGGCTGATCGCATGGATGATTTTTACGTCGGTCAAGCTTTGCGCGCGGGTGATCGAAAGGCAGATGGGCCTTGCACTGGCCAGTGTGATGGACCCGCTGAGCGAGGACCAAGGCAACCCGCTGGGTATTCTGCTTGAGATTATTTTTATCCTGCTGTTTTTCGCGGTCAACGGGCATCACCTGCTGATGCAGTCGATTGTGGTCAGCTATGACCATTTCGCGGCGGCGGGCCCTTTGGAGCTGGGCAAGCTGGTCGAGAGCATAATATTTGCAGGCAGTACGATGCTGCTGATCGCGCTGAAGCTTTCGGCCCCGATTTTAGCGGCGTTTTTGTTAATGATGATGATTATGGCGGTGATGGCCCGGATCGCGCCGGAGATGAATATCCTGTTTCTTTCGCTGCCGATTCGTGTCGGGATCGGTATTTTGCTGACGGGTCTTTTTATCCCGTTTATTTTGAGCTACGTTCGTTATTTTGACGTGATTCTTGACCGGGTTCTCCCTTTTTAGAGTACAATTGTTATGGCGGAAACCGCACAGGAAAAGACCGAACAACCTACCTCGCGGCAACTGAGCCGTGCCCGCAAAGAGGGGCAGGTTCCGATGAGCCAGGAGATGATGTCCGCGGTGATGCTGGTGGCGTTAACCGCCCTGGTGGCCCTGCTGGGCGCGCGTCTTGCGAACTGGGCCATGGTGGAAATGTCGGAAAGTTTTCGGCTACGACATGATGTCCTCTCTGACAGCGAGGTGTTTCACAAATACATCGTTCAAAAGAGTATGGCGGCGTTTTGGATTTCGCTGCCGTACCTGGCGGTGGTTTTCGTCATCAGTACGGTGACCAATTTCGCGATCAGCGGCAAGACGTTTAATACGGCCCAGGTGCTGAAGCTGAAATTTGACATCATTAACCCGATGGCGGGTTTCAAGGCGATGTTTTCCAAGAAGGCACTGATTAAGCTGGGGCTTTCGATTGTCAAGATCCTGTTCATCGGGACGATTGCGTATTACTTCATGCGTGAAAAGATACTCGAGATGGCAGGCATGCAGTGGGCGTGGGACATGGGGATTTTGGCGGGGATTTCGGGGCTGATCCTTCAGTTGATGATCCGGGTTTGCCTTGGGGTGGTGATTATCGGGATTATTGACCTGGTGTACCAGAAGTGGAAATATATTGAAGATCTGAAAATGACCAAGCAGCAGGTCAAGGATGAGCAGAAGGACTCGGACGGTCCGCCGGAAGTGAAGAAGAAGATCCGCCAAAAGCAGTTCGAGGCGGGTCTGCGGCGGATGATGCAGGCGGTGCCGGATGCGAATGTTGTGCTGGTCAACCCGACGCACTACGCGGTGGCACTGAAGTATGACCCGGAGACGATGGCATCGCCGATTGTGGTGGCCAAGGGTAAGGATCATATCTGCGAGAAGATCAAGGACACGGC
Source organism: uncultured Pirellulales bacterium (assembly GCA_964454745.1). GTDB lineage: Bacteria > Planctomycetota > Phycisphaerae > Sedimentisphaerales > Anaerohalosphaeraceae > CAYVUI01. The sequence continues at coordinate 15,699 of CAYVUI010000019.1, forward strand.
CCGTGCATACGGGGTACCGATTATTCGCCGTCCGAGTTTGACGCGAAACCTGTACGCGAGTACGGAAGTGAACCAGGCGATACCGGAAAAACTGTATATCGCGGTGGCGGAGGTTCTGGCACTGATCCATCGCCTGCGGCATACGGGTGTCGGGCGGTAATTTAGAACGGAGATTGTGTTGTCAGTACATGCAGAACAAGGCGGTGTTGATTTTGGATACGCAGGCGTACACAAGGGACGCAGGGCGGGGGCGAATCTGAAGTTTAGCCGCGGGGACATTTTGTTCGGGCTGATGTGCCTTGTGCTTTTGGCGGGCGCGCTGATTCCGCTGCCGGGTCTGGCGCTGGATTTTGGCTGGATCCTGGTGCTTAGCCTTGGACTGGGACTGGGCTTGATGTGTTTGTTTCTGCGTGATACGGCGCAGGCGGATGGATTGGGGATGCTGCTGTTTTTGTGGTCGCTGGGTCATATCTGGGCGGTTGCTGCGACAGCAAGGAGTTTGTTCGTGGAAAAGAGCGGCGGTGCGATTCTTGCACTGTGCGGTCAGTTAACCGAGCCGGCGGGCATGGCGGGCGTTCTTGGCATTGTCGGGGGGATGATCCTTGCGGGACTGGTGAGCCTGGCGGTGGTCGGCGGGATTGTCAGCCGGCGGAGCCGTGAATTTCAGGAGGAGATTGTACCGTTAAAGCGGATCGGACTTGAGACCGACCTGAACGCCGGGTTGATCGACGTCGAGGACAAACAGCGGCTGGAAACGCAGCTTATGGGACAGGCGAATTTCTTTTTGAACCTGCCGCGTGCGTGGCGGGTGCTGGTGTGCGATATGGTGATCTCGCTGATGATCCTGACGGTGCTGGGTGTGCAGGCGGCTATGAGCGGGCTTATGACGACGATGCCGGGGCCGTACGTAATGGAGATTCATATTTCGCAATGCGGGGGAGCGAGTTTGCTCTTTGCGGGGATTTCGATGCTGCTTGGCTGGACGGTGGCGGGCCTGACGGGACGAGGCGGGATGCGGCGGCTGGACAATACAAAGGCCGGAAAAGAAACGGGCGGAAACGGCGCAAGAAAGAGCCGGAAGATCAAGATTGTAAGCCGTGAGAGCCGCAAGCAGGATGTGGTTGAGCTGCTGAACCCGGAATCGTGCCTGCCGGCAGGACCGGGACCGTTGACTTTGAAGGCAGAGGGGAAAAGGGATGAATCCATTACGGTGGAGCTGGATGAGAAGGCGTGCGAGGATTATTTTGTGAAAGGACCACGGGAGAGATACGAGGGGGTGGAGTCTGTGTTTGAACGATTTGACTCGGCGGATGCGTATTTTAGCCGGATTCGCGATTTGATTCTTGCCTACCCGGACAAGGGCCAGACGACGGCTCTTTGTGCCCAGCGGTGGGATGCGCTGCCGATCCGGGCGGTGTTTCATATCGCCCTGTCGCTAAGTGAGGCCAACCAGCGGACACTGCTGATCGATATGGACCCGGTGCGAAGTGCGCTGGCCAAGGCGTTTGATGTGCGGCCGCAGGCGTTTTCGGACGGACCGGCGGTGACGTGCCTGGATTCGATCTCGATCTGGTCGTGCGAGGGGATTGACGGCTATACGGCCGAGGCGCTGGGGGAGGTCGCCGAGCGGTATCGGCATGATTTTGACCAGGTGATCCTGTATGCCCCGAACCTTGCGACGATGGCGAGCCCGGTGCATTTGACGCGGGCGGCGAATACGGCTATTGTCTTTGCGAAAGAGCCGGAGGATTCGCGGGTGATGTATGGACTGTTTCAGGCGTCACCATGCCGGGTGCCGGGTGTGATGTACAGCCCGGAACAGGCGATTGAGGGATAATAAAAACCTATCTGCAGATCACATCAGGCCAGCAAACTGCTGCTGGATGAGGGAGAGGTTTCTCTCCAGCCGGGCGTATTTCATGACGAGGCGCTGCTCGACATCTTCGAGGCGGCTTTCTTCGTCGAAAATCTGATCCGTCAGGCGGTCAATCTTGTCGGTGATGCTGTCCCTTAGGATCGGAACGCGGCCGGTATCGCTGTCGAGCATGTCTTCGACGGCTTCTTCGAGTTCCCCGGCGAAGCCCTGCTTGATGCTGATGGTCGCGGTCAGCGGTGTGCCGGAGGTTTTGGTGGCATCAACGGTCAGCGAGAGGCTGTTTTCGGGATTGTCGTCGCCTGAGCCATCGATGTAATAGGTACCCCCATCTACACTAATGGTCATATCGCGCCACTCGGTTTCGCCCTGGAGGCGGATTTTTGCGGAGGTAACCGCGGAGCCGTCGCCGAGGACCGAGACTTCGTAGACGCCCGGGTCGGTGAGGGTTTCGCTGGCGTAATAGAACTTGATGCTGTCCGAGCTGCTCGAACCGGCCTTTTTGGCGCCGAGCAATTTCAGGACGTCGGCGTAGTTTTCGTTGATGGCTTCGTCGAATTTGCTGCCATCGAGCTTGACGGTTCCATCGTTCTGTACCTCGATGCCGATGTCTTCGGGCATGATGAAACTGTCGGCGTCGGTGAAACCGGTGGTGGTCGAGGAGAACGGGGAACGGAGAATCTGCTCGATCACGGTCAGGGAGTATTCGCCGTAGAGCAGGCCGACGGTTTCGGTTTCGGCGTCATAGTCGGCGTTGTTGTTGAAGAAGTCCACGATTTTGTTGTATTCATCGACGAGGGCCTGGACGTTGCCTTTGAGGTCCTCGGTATCGCGGGTGAGGGTGACGTCGATCTTGTCATATTCGTCGGTGGTTTTGTCGTAAGTAAGATTGTTGAGCTTCAGGGTGACGCCCTGGATGACGTCATCGACGGTGTTGGTGCTTCGGCTGATCCAGCCCTGCTCGGTCTTGGCGTGGGTGCCGTCGAGTGTGCCGGTGTTGAAGGTAATCAGGTCGCCGGAGCCCTGCTGGGTGTTGAACTGGATGGTAAGGGTGCCGGCGGTGTTGAGGCCGTCACCGACGACTGTGATATCGCCCGCGTTTACGTTACTGAGCGCTTCGAGGGCGGCCTGTATGGTGGCGGCATCGGCATCATGGGCGATCGCGCCGGTGGTTTCGCCTTCGTAGGTCAGGGTGTATGAACCGGACGTGGACGCGGCGGTGGTGGTGATCTGCGCGGCGAACGGCGGGTAATCGTCGACGCGCAGGAGGGAATCCTGTGCGCTTTGGGTTTCGAGGAAGGTGGACTGGTCCAGCGAGGCGATATTGGCCGCGGTGGAACCGCCCTGTGTGAACTGTGTAAAGGCAGCTAAATCTCCCTGGTTGGTTACGCCGTCATAGGCTTCGAGAGACAGAGTTGTCAGGCTTGCCCCTGTCGTGGTATCCGTGATCTTAATGATTCCATCGGAATACTTCGCAACCGCGGCCCCGTCATAGGCGTCATTGATGCCGTCGATCAGGTGGCCAATGGTTGTGTCATCATCTACCGTGAATGAAGAGCTTACCGCGTTGCCGTCATGATCCGTACCCGAAATGAGAATGCTATCAAAGGGGCCTAATGTATCGTACAGGTCCAGTTCCCGCAGCTTGATATCTTCCGAGGCATTGCTGCCGTTGTAGAGCAGCTCGGTATCGGCCTTCCAGACCTCGGTATTCTCGGTATTGATGGTGACCTGGTAATCGCTTCCGCTTTCGCGGCCGCTGAGGACGAGGTGGTAGATGCCGTCGCTGCCGTTGTCGTACTTGAGGATGCTGGCGTCGACGCCGGGATTGTCCGGGTCGTTGTTAATCAGGCCGACGAGGTCTTCGAGGGTGGTATTGGCATCGGTGGTGATGACGAGTTCTTCGTTGTTGTAGGAGAAGATGAAGTTGCCGGCACCGACCTTGGAGGATTCATACTTGTAGCCGTCGTGGACCCAGCGTTCGGTGGTGGCGAGCTGCTTGACCTGAACGGAGTGACTGCCCTCGATGGCGTTGGAATTGGCTGTGGCGGAGATAATGTCGGAATCGCTGGAGGTGGTCTCGAAGGATTTGAGCTGGCTGCTGTCGGAGAGGGCCTGTGCCTTGGATTTGAAGCTGGACAGGACGCTGTTTAATTCGCTGACGGCGCCCTTTTTCTGCTCGCTCTCCTGGACCTTTGTCTCATAGGTGCGCAGACGGCGGCGTTCAATTTCCATGAGCTGCTGGACGAGCGCCCCGGTGTCAATCCCTGTATTTAATCCTGGCAATCTAAGTTCAGGCATTGGGTTACCCCTTTCAATTCTGTCGGGCCGGACCTTCCAATCCGGTACCTACTTTCTTTTCGACATCCTGGACATTCAAGATAATCATTTCAGCCTGTCAAATAAAATGAATGCCGCGTCTGATAATATGCTTCTTTTTTGCTAACGGATTGTTTTTAATCGTCACTTATTTATTCTCTACTCTTTTGCTTTGTATTTGACTCCGATTACCGGGGCTGTTTTTACATTCCCTGATTTCCCTTGCCCCGGCACGGGCGGCGGAAGCGGAGCCATTATTTTGTATCTCTGTATTCATTATCGGACCTTTTGCCTGGAGATTCAGGAGTTTTTCGCGGTATTTTTTTGCCTTTTCAATGAAGGGCTGCTCGTAATTGCCCTTGTAAGTCTGTGCGTGCCGTTCAAAGGTCTGCGCGATGTATTCATAGTAGGTAAGCTGCCGCTGGAAGGGATCGGCGATGTCTTTGATCGGGGGACAGAGCACTTCCGGGGGATAGATCCTTGTCATGTCTTCAAGGGCCGCGGCAATGGCGGTATGCTTGGATTGGAAATCGAGCGATTTGCCGGACTGCATCCTGCGGTAGATGTAGGGCGGACAATCGTCCACGCGTTTGCACTTGCTCTTACCGGCAACGCGGGTCAGCCAGACGAAATCTTCCGGGTTGTCGACCTCGGGATAGAAGCCGTGATGTTTAAAGAGATACTTGGTCCGCAGTGTCCCGGCGTTAACAGGGATCAGCCCCCTGCCGTTGGCGAACAACAGCGCGGGCAGGTCTTGCTGGTGCGGCTGGTAGTCGGGGTACTCCCAGCACTGGCCGGTGGAATTGCCGTTTTCGTCGACCAGGAGCATTTGCTTTGGATAGAAATGGTCGTACTCTGGATGATCGACGGCATACTCGATCATTTTTTCGAGATAATCCGGGGCCAGCCAGTCGTCGGAATCGAGACCGAGCAGATAAACGGACTGGGCCTGCTCAATCGCATGATTGATCGCGGCGGCGGTGCCGGCATGTTCCTGTCGGATGTACCGGATTCTCGGGTCGTCGTACTGCGCAATGATTTGCGGCGTTTCATCGGTGCTTCCGTCGTCGATGATGAGCAGTTCAAAATGGGGATATGTCTGGTTTGAAACGGAATCCACGGCCTGGCGGATATATTTTGCATGGTTGTATGTGGGCATGTATATTGTTACAAAGGCGTTTAGCTTGACCTTGTCTTTGTTCATCCTGTAAATTTCATTAAACCCTACATTCTCAAGCACCCAGAGAACCCTTTGCTCATCGGACGCATTTTGGATCTGCGGGGGAAATTGCTCCGATTCGTACATCTTTTCCTGCGCAAGCAATGCGAGGCACATAAAATTCTGAACGCGGGGGTCCTGTTCTGCAATTTTGGCAATTTCCCGGAATACGTAATCGCAGGGAGATTTCTGCCCTCGATATCCAGGCATATTTGATCTGCGGAGAATTGCCCGGCACTTCGCATACGCATGGGAAAGTTTGGCAATCACCATTTTCTTGAGATTGTACACATGGCCCGTGGACAGTCCGCGGTAATAATAGAACGGCTGATCGACGAAATGGAGTTTTGTGACCTCTTCCATCTTGTAGATGATGTCCTTGTCTTCGGCGGCATCCAGTGAACAGTCGTGACCTTCCGTTCGCAGGTAGTCCCTGAATTTGAAGGTTCGAAGTGCACTGACACAGTCGTTTTCGAGGTTGGTCTGTCCCTCAGGCACCCTTCGGCAGTAGCCGAGGGTTTCGGGCTTTAGCTGTTCATCGCAAATGATAAACTGCGAGTAGATAAATCCGCACTCCGGACGCTTTTGGTGCTCACGGAACATGGTTTCCAGGGTTTCAGGTTTCAGGGAGTCGTCGCTGTCAAAGATGCAGAAATACGGGGCATTTACCTGCTGGATACCGGTGACGGCGGTAGGACAGACGCCGCGGTTTTGTTGATGGCGGACCAATTCGATACGCGGATCGGACAAGTAGGGCTTGATGACCTCAAGGCTCTCATCCGTCGAGGCATCGTCCACGATAATGAGCTGGAAGTTTTGCAGGGTTTGCTTCTGGATGCATTCAATCGCTTCGGCAAGGTAGGGCGCCTTATTGTAGTTTCGCATGACAATTGCGAAGTCCGGGCCTTTTGCATAGTGCCTTCGGACAATTGTGTCTTTGTTTTGCCCGTAGAGTTCGCGAATCTTTTTATCCTCGGCTTGTTTTGTGCCGGCGGATTTTTCGAGGCTTTCCGGGCTGTCAAGATAGAGCCCGAGGATTTTAGGAATCCGGCGGATTTGGTGGGTCTGGGAGACGCGGAGGAAAAATTCGTAGTCTCCGCAGACTTTCAGGTCCGGATCGAAGTAGCCGTATTCCTTGTGCAGAGATTTTCGCCACATCGGCTGGGGACCGAGGAAGTATCTTTCGAGCAGGATTTTTCGGCGGAAATCAGGCTGCCAGGAGCTCACAGAGCTGATCGTCTTGTTTTGCCAGGCCTGGTTTTCCTGCGAAGTCACGAAAAAGTGGGAGTAGACAACGGCTGTGGACGGATCGGTTTCGAGCTCGGCGGCGAGGATTTCGAGCATGCGCGGGTGATGGCGGTCGTCGGTGTTGGCATTGGTGATGTACTTGCCGGAGGCAGCCTTGATGCCGCGGTTCCAGGCGGCGTAAATGCCTTCTCGTTTGGCCGTTCGAATGTACTTGATATGTCCGTATTTCTGCTTGTATTGATCAATAATTGCGGCCTCGTTTTCCGGCGAGGCACTGTCGACGATGATGATCTCCATTTTGCCCTGCTGGAAAAGGGACTGTTCGACCAGGTCCTGGAGGCAGCCGCGGATGAATTTTTCGGAGGCGTATGTCGATACAATCGCGGAGACGAGATACGGATATTCCTCCGAATCGCCGGTCGATCCAGGAAGGAGAGATTGCGTGCTTTGAGGTTCGCCCTGGATGCACCTGCTGACGGAACGGGCGGCTTTGGACCATGAAAATTTGCGTGCCCTGAGCAGACAGCGTTTTTGCATGAGCCGGCGGTTTTCCATATCCTCGATCAGTAGTATCGTTTGGGCCAGGACCATGGGCTGGTCCGGCGGGAAATATAAGGCGGCATCGCCGGCGACTTCCGGATGCGAGGAAGTAAACGTGCACAGGACCGGGCAGCCGCAGGAGACGGCCTCCAGAATCGGCAGGCCAAAGCCCTCGTATTTTGACGGGGAAATGAGTGTCCATGCAGAGGAATAGAGTGCGGGCATTTCGGCATCCGGCACGAACCCGATGTAATGAATCGGAAGCCCTTCGGATTGTGCCTTTTCCTGGTCGCTGAGCGGCTGGCTGCCGGCAATCACAACCGGTATTCTCTGGGCCGGTTCGAGCAACTTCATGGCTTCGAAGAGAAGGGAATAATTCTTATAGGGATAGCGGGCACCCACGACCAGGGCAAATATTTGGGGAAGGTTGTATTTTTTGCGTATTTGGTCAACGGCCTGCTGTGACTGGGGACGATAGGAGGAATCTGCAGCGTTGTGCGCGACATAAATTTTTTCCTGCGGAATCGAATAGTGATGCATCAAGTCATATTGGGTGTTCTCAGAAACGCAGATGAACCGGGCGGCGTTGTCAATACAGTGCTTTTTGAGGATCCATTCGGCATCGTTCAGGTCAAAGCCCATTACCTCGGGGATCATGTCGTGGATCATGAGGATGTTTTCGACGCCGGGTGCGTGGGTGTAATAGGTGCTCAAAAACGCACGGGCGTTTAGCTGTTTGCAGAGACTCGCAAGCAGGGGCTGATCGCGATCGATCTGGTCCTGTCTTCCAAACGGGCAGGCTGGGATTTCGACCTGCCTGATGCCGGGGGTATTTAGCTTAACGCCCTCTCGCATGAGCAGGACAATGGGGGTACATGGGAGGGCTTTTTGCAGTTCCGGAAGCAGCGAGGCCCATACCTTTGAGATGCCGCCGGGGCGGTCGGCCTGGAGCTGGAAGATTACGGTGTCGATCACGACGGGACCGGATTGAGGCGATTTTGGTGTTTGCAGAGGTTTTGATACAGGCTGCTGGGCAACGGGCTTTGCCTGCGCCGGCTGAGTGTTACGGCTTAGCATAGCAAGCAGCTTTTGCTTGAGTGCGGGTGTGAAATCCAGGCGGATCTGTGAGCCGTGGCCTGTGGAGGTCGAGAGGGCGCTGGCCGGGATTTGATGTTTCTGGAGGAACTGCCAGAGGGTGTGGCCCTTTCGCTGGGGGCCGTTTGGATTGATATTGCCGGTTTTGAGATCGATGCCCGCGTCGTCAACGACCAGGACGGCATCGTCGGTGAGATGGGGCAGGACGCGGATAAATTCGTCGAAGATAAAGTCGCCGTCGTTTACGGAATCGAGCAGGACGAAATCGAGGGCCGGGCCGGTGTAAGTGTCGAGGTATTCATGTGAACCGCTCTCGACGTAGGTGATGTTGTTCAGGTCGTAACAGAGGTTGCGGCTGATCTTGAGGGCATCCGGATCAATGTCGATGGAGATGAGCGAACCATTGCTGCCGAGGGCTTTGGCGATGTGGTAACTGCTGTAGTGCATTTCGCCGCAGCTTCGGATGGTGCCGGTTTCCAGCGCGTGGATGTGTTTGCCGGGTTTGGATCGGATGATCTCGGTGACCGCATCGGCGCATCGCTTCATGGCGAAGCCGCGCTGGGGAGAGACGGACATTTCGCGGAGGTAGTCGATGATGACCTCGGGATGCTGGTCGGTGAATCGCTGTGATTTCGACTGTTTGTCGCCGGTCCATATCGGGTATTTTTTTTCGATGGCTTCGCGGGTATCGGCGTTCCAGGCCTGGAAGCAGTTTTGGTACCAGTCGGCAAAGTCGATCTTCCAGGATTTCTCCCAGCCGTAATTTTTATAGAGCGCGATCTTCTGGCGGACCTGCTGGTCGAGTACGTAATTGTAGTGGCAGGGAATGATTCCCATTTTTCGGGTGGTAAAGCCGTCCACGCACTGCATTTGTTCGAGGGTACGGTTTTGGCCGGGCCATACCATCGTCGGCGGGCGGTGGGTCGTAAATTTTGCGCCGGGTTTGAATTTAAAGACACGCCGCCAGTGGAAGCCCTCGGAGGAGAGTTTGGGCGAGACGTAAATGTAGTCATAGCCTTTCCAGAAGTTGTCGCCGATGAAGTTTAGCTGGGTGACCTGCGGATTCTCCTGGATGATCCGGCGGACTTTTTCAAGATCGCCGAAGCGGTAGACCTCGTCGGAGTCGGTGAGCCATACATAATCGCCGGTGACGTACTCGAGGGCCTTGTTCTGCATTTCGCACTTTTCGGGCCAGGTGCCGCGAATCAGGCGGATTTTGTTCTGCGGATCGGGGAACCGCTTGATGAACTCGACGGTGCCGTCTGTGGAACCTCCGTTGGCATCAGCGGCAAAGCGGCAGTCTTTTACCGCGCCCTCGACGATGATGATCTCATGGGCAAAGTTGTAGATGCATTTGAGGCTGTATTCGATGAAGGGCAGGCCGTTGAGTACGATCATGACGAAGCTGAAGCGCGGGCCGGCTGCATCGTGAGTTGGGTTCTGGACATTCTCAAGCCTTGAACTGGTCATACGGCTTTTCTCCTTTGGTTTGGTTTTCCGGCAACGGGTCATTTTCATTGTAATCGAGGCATGTAAAGATGCCGTCCGCCTGCTGCTGGTATCGCCAGCCGCTCTCAGGGCAGGTCATGATGCCATTGGGATCGGGATTTTTGAGGATATGGCCATGTCGGCTCATCCAGCCGGTCTGACGGGCCGGGACGCCGACCATGAGCGCGTAATCCGGGGCATCAGCGGTAAGCACCGCACCGGCGGCGATAAAGGCATAGCGTCCGATTTCGACACCGGGCACGATGGTGGCATTGGCCCCAACGGTGGCCCCTTTTTTGACGAGCGTGCGGGCGTAGAGGCTGCGGCGGTTGATCTCGGCGCGGGGATTCGGGATGTTGGTAAATACGCAGGAGGGCCCGAGGAAGACGTGGTCTTCGAGGCAAACGCCCTGGTAAAGCGAGACGTTGTTCTGAATTTTACAGCGGTCGCCCATGGTTACATTGGAGGCGATGTGGACGTTCTGACCGATGATACAATCGGCGCCGATGCTGGCATGGGCCATTACATGGCTGAAATGCCAGATTCTGGTACCCCGGCCTATCGTGCAGGGCTCGTCCACAAAAGCGGATTCGTGTATGAATATGTCCTGATTCGTCATCTTTTTAATCCATTTTGGCCAAAATATCTGTACAGACTGTGCCGCGATTCGATATGTGCAATCGGCATACCTGCCCTGGAAAAAGGCGTTATTTCGCTGAAAACGATGGTTTTTGGGGTTTCTGTATGATTTTCACACAACCATGCGGAAAAGAATTCCCGCAGGCAGGCATAATCTTCCGGATGAGGCCGCTCGGGGTAAAAATAGAGATTTCCGTTCAGGCAACAAGGGCTGGAACGGGCTTTGCTCTTATATATACCGGCAGATCGCCTCAGGGCGAAGCAATGCATAAGTAATTTATTGAAAGATACTTATAGAAAATTCACCTGAGATAAAGGTGAAAGAAAAGTGTTTATATTTCGTACAGGCACTGCGTAAATTCGCACGACTGCATCAAAATGGGCAATTCAGGTAAAGAATAAAGGTTAAATGAGATGAAAGCACTGATCACCGGTATTACAGGCTTTGTCGGGAGCCACCTGGCGGAATATATACTTGAAAACTACCCGCAGTGGGAGATCATCGGGCTGGCGAGGTGGCGGTCGCCGAAGGACAATATCCTCGGGATTCTGGACAAGGTGACTCTTTGTTACGGCGATTTGACGGATTATACGTCATTGTACCGGATTTTTGATGAGCATAAGCCCGAGCGTGTGTTTCACCTGGCGGCGCAGTCGTATGTGGATTTCAGCTTTGTGGCCCCGCAAAACACGCTAAACTGCAATATCATAGGGACTTGCAACCTGCTCGAAGCGGTTCGCAGCCTCAAGGAAAGCGATGGATATGACCCGGTAATCCATATTTGCAGCTCGTCGGAGGTGTATGGGCAGGTGTACGAAGACGAGGTGCCGATTACGGAGAATAATGTGCTTCGGCCGGCGTCGCCGTATGCAGTGGGCAAGGTGGGTGAGGATATGCTGGCGATGCAGTACTGGCTAAGCTGGAAGATCAAGACCATTCGGACCCGGATGTTCACGCATACCGGGCCGCGGCGGGGTGAGGTTTTCGTGGTTAGCAATTTTGCGAAACAGGTGGCCGCGATTGAGGCGGGGCTGCAAGAACCTACTATTATGGTAGGAAATCTCGAGAGTGTGCGGACGTTTTCGGATGTTCGGGATGCTGTGCGGGCGTATTGGCTTCTAATTGAGAAGTGCCGGCCGGGTGAAGTCTATAACATCGGCGGGACGGAGACGATGAAGATCGGCGAGATGCTGGAGAGGCTGATTGGCCTTTCGACGAAACCGGACATCAAGGTGCAGGTGGACCCGAAACGACTGCGGCCGTCGGATGTGACATTACAGATACCGTGCATCGACAAATTTCAGAATGAGACCGGGTGGAAGTGCGAAATCAGTTTTGAGAAAACACTCAAGGATACTCTCGAATACTGGCGAGAGTATTACCAGAAGAATGGATCGTAATGGGATTGAATTCTGACAATGTTTTCATTGCGGGTGCAACGGGCCTGGCGGGAACGACGCTGGTGCGTTACATCGCCGAAAAGTACCCTGATACGCGGGTGCGGGCGGGATATCACAGCCGCCGCCCTGCTGAGGAAGTACCGGGGGTGGAATACGTGCAGGGTGATATCGGCGATCCTGCGCAGATTGAAGGGATGCTGGATGGATGTGACGCGGCGGTGATGCTGGCGGCGTGTTCGGGGGGTGCGGTGGTTGCGCAAAACCGTCCGTGGGCACAGGTAACGGATAATGTTGTGATGAACAGCCGGTTCCTGGAGGCATGCTTTAAGAAAAAGGTCAGAAATGTCGTGATTACGAGTACGGCGTGTGTGTATCCGCCGGTGGAGAAGGCGGTGAAGGAGGATGACCTGGATTTGAATGTGGACCCGGCGGGGGCACATTTCGGCGTCGGCTGGGTGTATCGGTTTATTGAGAAGATTTGCCGGTTCTGGCATGAGAAGGCGGGGATGAATCTCTCGGTATTGCGGGCGGCGAATATCTATGGTCCGTTCGATAAGTTTGATCCGGGCAATTCCAATTTTATCCCGGCACTGATCCGACGGGCGTGCGAGGGGCCGGATGTCTTTGAAGTGTGGGGGACGGCGGACGTGGTACGGGATGTGATTTACGTGGAGGATTTTGCCGGCGGGGTGTGTTCGGTGCTTGGCAAAATGGAGGATGGAATCGAGATTTACAATATCGGCGGGCAGCGGCCGGTAACGGTTGGAGAGGTGGCAGAGGCGGTTCTGGAAGCGGCGGGCGGGAAAATGGAGAAGCTGGTTTTTAATACTGATAAGCCCGTCACGATAAAATACCGCGCGTTGGACTGCGGCAAAATCAAAGAGAGTACCGGCTGGACGCCGAAGTATGATTTGAAGCAGGGTATCGAAAATACAACGAAATGGTGGCAGCAGAATAAGGACTGGTGGCAAAGATGAAGACAAAACAACATGATGCAATCGTACTTTCCAGCGGGTCGGAGAAGGACGCCCTTTCGGTGATGGCGGATATGCACGCAGAGCATCCGCTGCCGGGTGATGAGATTTTGGCGAACCTGGGGCTGTTTTTGACGAGTAAGAACCTGTCGCGGATTTTGTTCTTTTACGAGATGTACAAGCGGATCGTAAATACGCACGGGGTGATCTTTGAGTTTGGGGTGCGATGGGGACAGACGCTGTCGGTACTCTCGGCCCTGCGGGGGATTTTTGAGCCGTTTAACCGGCATCGCAAGATCGTGGGCTTTGATACGTTCGCGGGATTTACGGGGATGGGGGAAAAAGACGGAGAGAAATGCAAGTGCAAGGACGGTTCGTTTTCGGTCGCGGAGGATTACGAGCAGTACCTGGCGAAGATTTTGAGCCTGCAGGAGGAGCTGAACCCGATTTCGCACCTTACGAAGTTTGAGCTGGTCAAGGGTGACGCGATGAAGACGATCCCGGAATACCTCAAGCGCCACCCGGAGACGATTGTCTCAATGGCGGTGTTTGATTTTGATATTTACAAGCCGACCAAGGCGGCGCTGGAGGCGATCAAGCCGCATCTTTGCAAAGGGTCGCTTTTGGTGTTTGATGAACTGTGCGATGATATCTTCCCGGGCGAGACGCTGGCGGTGCAGGAGACGCTTGGGATCAATAATTTGCGTATCCAGCGATTGGCGATGACATCACGAATTTCTTTCGCGGAGTATGAATGAACCCGACATGCAGACAAATTCGCCAGCACGTGCTTGATATCGCGGCCCAGAGCGGGCACGGGCATATCCCGACGTGCTTTTCCGTCGTGGAGATGATTACGGCGGTGTACGAGCATTTCAATCACGATCCGAAGAACCCGGGATGGGACCAGCGGGATGTGTTTATCCTGAGCAAGGCGCACGCGGCACTGGCATACTATTGTGTGCTGGCGGAGTTTGGATATTTCGATATCGAGAATGTGCGTTCCTTTGGCTCGTTCATGAGTTCGTTCGGGTGCCACCCGGACCGGACAAAGCTGCCGGGCGTGGAAGTCTCGGCGGGTTCGCTTGGGCACGGGATCGGCCTGGCGGTCGGTACGGCTCTTGCGATGCGGATCCATAAGCAGGATCAGCGGCGGGTGTATACCTTGATCGGGGACGGGGAATCGAACGAGGGGACGGTGTGGGAGTCGGTGATGGTGGCGGCGAATTTGTCGCTGGAGAATTTGACGATCCTGTACGATAACAATCAATCGCACTCGCGGGGGCTGCAAATTACCGACCCGGTGGAGAAGTTCCGGGCGTTTGACTGCGGGGTGGTTGAAGTGGACGGCCATGACCTCGATGAATTGAAGGATGCGTTTGGGCGCGATCCGGGCGGCAAGCCCAAGGTGGTTGTGGCCAATACCGTGAAGGGATACGGCTGTGAGTTGCTGACGGAGAATCAGTACGCGTGGCACCGACGAAGCCCCAACCCGGAGGAATTAACCCAGCTAAGGGAGCAACTGCATGCGAAAACAGTTTAAAGATACGATTTTGTCGATGGCTGAGCACGATCCGGAGATTGCGCTGGTTTTCGGCGATGTAAGTGTGTACCTGTTCCGGGAGTTTGCGCAGAAGTACCCGGAGCGGTTTTACAACATGGGGATTTGTGAGAATACGCTGATCAGCGCGGCGGCGGGAATGGCCTCGCAGGGGATGACGCCGTTTGTGCATACGATTGCGCCGTTTCTTACGGAGCGGTGCCTGGAGCAAGTGAAGCTCGATTTGTGCTATAACCAGTTTGGTGTGAATATTGTTTCGTGCGGGGCGTCGTTTGATTATGCCTGGGACGGGGCGACGCACCATTGCTATACGGACCTGGCGGTGTTTCGGCTTTTGCCAGGGATGGAAGTGATTCAGCCGGGCAGCGGGAAGGAACTGGATATCCTGATGCGGGAGACCTACAACGATGAGTGGCCGACGTATTACCGGCTTTCGGACCATCCGCATGCGGTCGAGCTTGAGGAAGACGAGATCCAGTTCGGCAAGGGGATGGTTTTACAGGATACCGGCAGCGGGATTACGGTGATGACGGCGGGACCCTTGCTTGGCAATGTGCACGAGGCGTGCCGGGACCTGGACGTGAACGTGGTGTATTTTCATACGATCAAGCCGATTGACCGGGAGGTGATCGAGCGGTACCGGGATACGGAGATCGTGGTGGTGCATGACGCGTTTGGACTCGATGAGGCGATTCATGAAGTGCCGGGTGTGCGGACGTTTTACCATGGGCTGCGGGATGAGTTCTGCGGGTGGTACGGTACGCTGGAGGACATCCGGCGGGGACTGAACCTGGATGTCGCGGGGATACGGGAAGCGGTTAAGAGCCGGGTTGAGGCGGGGAATAATGCTGATGTGAGATTGACGAGTACGAAATGATCCAGGCGGCGAAAAGGGAAATCCTGTTGTATTATCCGCGTCCGTGGCCGGGGGAGACCATGAGCGGGCGGATTCCTTATGCGCTGCTGATGCTGTACCAACATCTGCGGGAACGGTACGAGGTGCGGATCGTGGATCAGCGGACGGCGGAATCGCTGGAAGCGGAAATTGAGAGGATGTCGCCGGAGACGCTGTGCGTGGGGATCAGTTCGTTTACGGGGGTGCAGATACGAAACGGGCTGGACTTTGCTGGCATGGTGCGGGCGAAGTATCCGGAGGTTCCGATTGTGTGGGGCGGGTGGCACCCAAGCTGCGCACCGGAGCAGACGCTTGGCCATGACCTTGTGGATATTGTAGTGCGGGGACAGGGGGAGCATACGTTTCGGCATGTGGCGGAGACGCTGGACAACGGGGGCAACCTGGCGGAAGTGCAGGGGATTTCTTACAAGGACGGCGGAAAGCTTTTGCATAACCCTGAGCGCGAGTATGAGAATGTGCCGATGGGTTTTTGCGATACGTTTGATAAGATCGACGTGGAAAAGTATGTGTACGAAAAGCCGTTTGCCGGCAAGGCGAAGCGGACGATCGGGGTGCTGACGAGCCTGGGGTGCCCGTATAACTGCGCGTTTTGCTCGGTTGCGTGCGTGTATAAGCGGCGGGTGTATTACCGGGCGATTGATACAGTTCTCGAGGAGATTGAGTATTTTGTGCACAACCACAGGATTACCTCGATCACGTTTGACGATGACAATTTTTTTACGTCGCGAAAGCGGGTGCTTGAGATTTGCGACAAGCTGATCGAGCGGAAGATCGATATCACCTGGGACGCGGGGGTCAGTGTGGACCTGCTGCTCAATCATTATACGGATGAGGACCTTGCCCTGATTCATCGGTCCGGCTGTGAGCAATTGTACATCGGAGCGGAATCGGGCTCGGATGAAGTGCTGCGGATGCTCAATAAAAACGCGCGGGTCGAACAGACGTACCAGTTTGTGGCGAAAATGAAAGAGGTCGGGATCAAGGCGTCGCTTTCGTCGATGGTGGGACTGCCGGGTGTGCCGGAGGATGAGGTCTTTTCGACGATGGATATGATTTTGAAATGCCGGGAGATCAACCCGGAGTTTGATTACCGCATCTTTTTCTATACGCCGTATCCTTCGACGCAGCTTTATGACGCGGCGCTGGAGCACGGGATGCTGGAGCCGGGTTCGCTGGAGCAGTGGTCGGAACATACGTTGCGGCGGTTTAAGGCGCCGTGGCTTAGCAAGGCATGCCGGAACCAGGTGAAGTATTTTTGCTATTACTACTTTCCGTATTCGAATGGGAAGATGGCGAAACAGCGGGCGAAGCTGGGGGATAAGATTTACGGGATGATTTTTGAGAACCGGCTTTTGCAGGGGCTTGCGGCATGGCGGACGAAGAAGCGGTGCTACGCGATGCCGATTGACGCGGCGTTTGCCGTCAGCGGGATGCGGCTAAAGACCTGGTGGGACCGGAAGGTGAACAAGAACATTAACGCGTTTTACGAATACGATCATTAAATGGACGGGGCGAGATTGTTTGAAGGCAAGAATATCCTGGTGGCAGGCGGAGCGGGGTTTATCGGTGTAAACCTTGTGCGGCGGCTGGTGGAGCTGGGGGCGAATGTCCGGGCAACGCTGCATGAGAAGCCGGCGGTATGGGAAGATGCAAGGGTAGAGTATGTGACATGCGACCTGACGGAGATGGAAGATTGCGTGCGGGTGTGCAGGGATATGGACATGGTGTTCATGTGTGCGGCATTTAGTCATGGGGCAGCGGTGATCCAGAAGAACCCTGTCGCATTGGTAACGCCTAACGCGGTGATGAACGCGCAGATGCTGGACGCAGCGTATCAGTGCGGGGTGCGAAAATTCGTGTGGCCCAGCAGCAGCGTGGTGTATCCGCCTTCGGGCGAGGTGCCCTGCCGCGAGGACATGATGATGGGCGGCGAGGTGTGCGAGATTTATTACGGGCCGGGGTGGATGAAGCGGTACGGGGAGATCCTGTGCAATTTGTACTCGAACAAAATCGAGCGGCCGATGACGGCGGTGGTGGTCCGGCCGGCGAACATTTACGGGCCGTACGATAATTTTGATTTTGGGACGTCACATGTGATGGCGGCGACGATCCGCAAGGCGGCCGAGGGGCATGACCCGGTGAAGGTATGGGGGACCGGTGAGGATGTGCGGGACTTTATTTATATTGATGATTTTGTGGACGGGATGCTGCTGGCGGCGGAGAAGATGGAGGGGTATGACCCGGTAAAT
>CAYVUI010000019.1:33230-44431 GCA_964454745.1 uncultured Pirellulales bacterium
AAATATTGCCTCGGGCGAAGGGCATACCGTAAACGAGGTGCTCAAGATCGCGCTGGAGATTGAGGGGCGGGCAGATGCGGAAATTGTATACGAAACGGGCAGGCCGTCGATGATCCCGGTGCGGCTGATTGATAACGCCAAGGCGAAAGAGCGGCTTGGGTTTGAGTGCAGGACGGGGATTCGCGAGGGGATTGCAAAGACGATTGAATGGTATAAACAGCACAGCGCGGCAGAAACCGCCGGGCAGGCAGGATAGATTATGAATGTGTACTTGAAGGGACTGAACAGTTGTGCCCAGCGAAAACAAAAGCTGCTTGCGTACAGGCGATATTTGCAGGCGAACGGGCACTGCCTTGTGGATACGCCCGAGCAGGCGGATGCGATTTTGCTGTGGTCGTGCGGGTTCCGCGGGGATATGCGGGATGTGTCACTCGATGTGATCCGGGAACTGGATGCGGAATATGATGCGAAGCTGATCGTGGCGGGGTGTCTGCCTGATATTGATCCGAAGGCTTTGGGGGAAAATTTTGGCGGGACGGTGATTCCGTGGAAACGAGAGGGGGAGCTTTTGGGGGCGGTTTTCGGAAGCGAGGTATCGATCGAAGAGATTGAGCAGACCTGCGTGGAGGAGAACCTGTGCAGCGATTTGGAAAAATTCAAGCTTGAGAATCCGAATACGGCGGTGACGTTTCATGACCAGTTCATCAAGATGGTGGTCTCTGAGGGGTGCAGCTATGAGTGTACGTACTGCTCGGAGCGGCACGCGTTTCCGGCGTATCGCAGTTTTGACGAGGACCGGCTGATTGCGGAATGCAGGGAAACGATTGACCGGACGGGACGGCGGGATTTGATCCTGCTGGCGGACAGTTTGGGCGAATACGGCAAGGATACGGGAAGCAGCCTGATTGAACTGATTGAGCGGATTTGCGCAATCGGGGAGGGGGTACGGGTAGCGCTGAATAACTTTAACCCGGCTTGCTTTATGCGGATGTTTGATCCGCTGGTGAAGCTGGCTGGGGAAGGGAAGATCGCGCACCTGAATTTGCCGATCCAGTCGGCAAGTGATCGGATTTTGAAACTGATGAAGCGGCAGTATTGCGTGGATGAACTTGACCGGATGTTCGCGACGCTAAATGGAATTGGGTTTCGGGATTTTGATACGCATGTGATCGTGGGTTTTCCGGGTGAAACGGAAGGCGACTTTGCGCAGACGGTGGATTTTGTGCTTCGGCACAAGCCGCGGTATGTGCTGGCGAGCCATTTTATGAGTTCAGATATTATCGAGGCGTCGAAGCTGCCGGGGCGGGTATCGCCGGAGGTGCAGACAGAGCGGTCGGGGCAACTGTATGAGAAAATGAAAGAGAACGGCATCATCTGCAATACGGACGGCAGCGAACTTGCCGGCGAGCGGCTGCGGCGGGTGCGGATGGGATAGAGATGAACGCAAATGCAATGACAACGAAGCAGGCAGTGATTCGACCGGCCCTGGAGACGGACCTGGCGGGTTTGCAGGCTGTCAATGAGGCGATTTATGAGTATCGCTGGCCGGACGCGTTTTACCGCTGGCAGCATTTTGAGAATGTGCATCCGAATTTGTCGCTGGTCGCGGTGGAAGCGGATGAGGTTGTCGGCGGAGTGAATCTGCAGATACGGGAACTTTGCAGCGGAAATACAGCCGGGCAGATTACGCATATTAATGTTCATCCCGGGCACCAGGGCAAGGGGCTGTTTACGCGGCTGTGCAATGAGGCGATTGAGGCGGCCGGGGACCAGATCGATATGGCGTGCATTTTTGCCAACGAAAACGCGAAGGGGGCGTGTGAGCATGTGCTGGGCATGGAATTTTCGACGGTGCATTATGCGTATACGCTAAAGGGGGAATTGGAATGTGATGTGGATTATCGCGTGGAGAAGATCACAGCGGATACGGCGTTTGAAAGTGCGAATCAGGACAGCATTGGCTTTGTGCATGATGCGGCTTTTATGCAGTGGCGTTTTGCGCTGAGCCCGGTTTACGAATACCCGAAGATTACGACCGAAAGCGGCATGGCGGTAGTGAAACTATTTGAGGATGCTGCAAAGGGTATATGTTTTGGGGATATCGTGGATTTTGCCTGTGATTCGCCCGAGCCGGGAGCCATGCGGGATGTATTTGCGGCGGCTACAGCGGAATTGCAGAAACGAAACGCCGGGTCTGTTATGACATGGGCCAACGAGCAGCAGGCGGAGATTCTCGCAGGGCTTGGCTTTGAGAAAGGGGCAAAAGTCAATTTCGGGATCAAGCCGCTGAGAGAGGACAAGATGGAGCTTGCGGATTTTGGGAAATGGGAACTGAAAATGTCGGACGCGACAAACTATTGATAGGATATTCAATGGCAAAACCTTTAGTGATATTCGTCAGGCCGCCGAATTTGCAGCATTCCGCGGCGTGGAAGAAGCAGGGAGTGGTGCGGTGCCCGCTGAGTTTGGCGATGCTGGCGGCGTATGTACGTGAGAACGGGCCGTTTGCGTGCGGGCTGGTGGATTTTGACGAGCTCGACCCGGTCAGTATCGATCATATGGCTAAAACGATCCTGCGCGACAAGCCCCAATACGTATGCCTGACGACGCTTACGCCTCGGTTTCCGACGGCGGTGCAGATCGCCCGGCAGATCAAGGCGTACAGCCCGGAGACGGTTACCATTGTGGGCGGACCGCATGTAACCGGGCTGCCAAAGCACAGCCTGTTTGACGGATTTGATTACGGCATCGCGGGGGAAGGGGAACAGGCCCTGCTCGAACTGCTGACGGCGCTGGAAAACGACAAGCCCGTCGAGAACATCCAGAACCTGGTCTACCGGGGTGAAAACGGCGTCGCGGTCAATCCCCAGCGGGCGTTTATCGCAGATTTGGATTCGCTGCCGCGTCCGGCGTGGGACTTGATGAATATCGAGGCGTACAAGGACCCGACGTATTTTCCGGATTCGCATGTGGCGATTTACACGACCCGCGGGTGTCCGCATGACTGCAATTTCTGCGCGTCGGCGGTGACCTGGAAACGCAGGGTGCGGTATCATTCGGTGGAGAATGTGATCGAACAGATCCGGTATATCGTAAACGAACTGGGGGTCCATGATATCATGTTCTGGGACGATACGTTCGCGATCAACCAGCAGCGGGCGATTGAGATCTGCGAGCGGATCTGCCGCGAAGGGCTGGATATCCGGTACACGGCCCAGTTTCGGGCGGATGCGTGCACGCCGGAGCTGGTGAATGCCCTGCTAAAGAGCGGGTGCAGCTTCGGGCATATCGGCGTAGAGAGCGGAAATGACGAGATGCTTGCCCGGATCGGCAAAGGGGAAACGAAGGAGCAATTCCGCCAGGCGGTGCGGGTGATGCGCGAGGCGGGGCTGGCTTGTATCGCAAGCTATATCATCGGGCTGCCCGGGGATACGCACGAGACGATCCAGGAAACGATTGATTTCGCATTTGAGCTGGACGTGGAGCAGTCGAAGTTTATGATCCTGACCCCCCTGCCGGGGACGCGGGTGTATGATATGGCGGTCGAGCGGAAACTGGCTGATCCTTCGAGCCTTGGACAGATGGAGGCGCTGAATTATTACGATTCGGTCTCGATCAACCTCTCGGAGGTGAGTGACGAGGATTTGATCCGCTACCAGGATATCGCGTATGAACGGTTTGACAGCAAGAAAAAAGAGAAAGTCTCATAGGACGGGAACAACATGCTGACAGTGGAAAAGACACAACTCGATGGAGTGACGCTCATTAAGCCTGCGACGATTTTTGAGGATTTTCGCGGTTGCTACATCGAAACGTATAATGAGAAGCTGTACAAGGAGGCCGGAATCGAGGTCGATTTTGTTCAGGATGATATCTCGATCTCTTCGCGGCATGTGCTGCGGGGCATCCACGGCGACGGGGAAACCTGGAAGCTGGTTTCGTGCCTGGAGGGGAGCTTTTACCTGGTTGTGGTCAACTGGGATCCACAATCGCCACAGTATAAGCAGTGGACCTCGTTTACGCTGTCGGAAAAGAATAACCTGCAGGTGCTGATCCCGCCGAAATTCGGCAACGGGCACCTGGTACTGAGCGAACGGGCGATTTTCCATTACAAGCAGACGTCGTATTACAACCGCGGTGGGCAGTTTACGATTTTATATAACGACCCGGAACTGGACATTTTTTGGCCGGTTTCGGAGCCGATCTGCTCGAAACGGGATTTAGGACGCGAATAATATGGACATAAAGAGTCTGTTATAGTTTTACCTAAAGGGAGCTCTGAATATGTCCGATATTATTCAGTAGACGGTGCGTATTAATCATAGGGCAAAATCACTGTTATGCTGATAATTGATGAATTTCAAAAAAACGAGATCGATTTAATCCTGTACGATTTTGACGGCGTGATGACCAATAACACCGCTTTTGTGCTGGAGGACGGTACGGAGGGGGTTGTGGTGAACCGCTCGGATGGACTTGGGGTCTCTCGGCTGCGGAAAATGGGGATCGAGCAGATTATTTTGAGCACGGAAGAAAATCCGGTGGTTCAAAAGCGGGCCGAAAAGCTGAAAATCAGGGCAATCCATGCATGCAAGAACAAACAGGAGGCTGTGAGGGAACTGGCAAAGGAAAAAGGGGTCGATCTGAAAAAAGTCATGTATGTGGGCAATGATGTCAATGACCTTGAGGCGATGAAGATTGTCGGGATCCCTATTGCGCCCGCGGATGCCTGGCCGGAAGTGCTGGAAATTGCGTCTTTTGTGACGAAAGCGGCCGGCGGGGCCGGCGTGATAAGAGAAATAGCCTTTTCTGTTGGACCTATACGCACAAAGCGGTAGAATATCGACCACAAAGGAATGACAAATGGCGAATCAAGTGATACAAATTGGAAATAAGCAAATCACGGAAGATTGCAGCCCGTTTTTTATCGCTGAGATCGGTATTAATCACAACGGTGAGGTCTCCAACGCGAAAAAGCTGATTGATGCATCGTTTGCGTGCGGGTGGGACAGTGTGAAATTTCAGAAACGAACCCCGGAACTGTGTGTGCCGCCCCACCAGAAGAACCAGCCGAAAGATACGCCGTGGGGGAAGATGACATATCTGCAGTATAAGCATAAAATCGAGTTCGAAAAACCGGAATATGATTATATTGACCGGTACTGCCAGGAAAAACCAATCTCCTGGAGCGCCTCAGTATGGGACATCCCCAGTCTTGAATTCCTGCTGGCTTATCAGCCGGATTACCTGAAAATCCCCTCGGCCAAACTTACGGACGATGAACTACTGGCAATGGCTGCTCAAAGCCGTCTTCCTGTGCTTGTATCTACGGGAATGTGTGTACTCGAGGAAATCGATACCGCGGTCAACCTGCTGGAAAAGCATTCGAACGGGAATTATGTTCTGCTGCATACGAACTCGGCTTACCCGGCGCCGCTGGAGCAACTGAACCTGCGAATGATTCATACGCTCAGGGACCGCTATCGTTGTATTGTGGGCTACAGCGGTCATGAATACAACCTTGAACCGACGGTGATTGCCGCCTCGATGGGGGCAAAAGTGATCGAGAGACATATCACACTCGACCATGATATGTGGGGTTCGGACCAGGCCGCGAGTCTTGAAATCCACGCCATGTACCTGCTGAAGCGAAGAATTTTGAGCCTAAGCAGTATCCTGGGAGACGGCATTAAGATGATGACTGACCTGGAGCGGACTTCCCGAAAGAAGTTAAGTGGGAAACCAACGTCAGGAAGAGACGATATTACCAATATCCCGACGAAAAGTAAATCATTTCAAAAGCTTATTAATTCACCTTATGATATTGAAAATATTTATTCCAATATTGGCCTGTAACTACTGAATATATTATGACTGAAAAGATCGCTGCACTCATACCTGCCAGAGGAGGAAGCAAAAGCATTCCTCTGAAAAACATTGCGCTTTTTGCAAATAAACCCTTGCTGTACTGGTCTCTGAATGCCTGTGAAAACAGCCGTTTGCTTGATCATGCCTATGTGGCCACGGACAGTGACAAGATCGGTGATACTGTTTTAAGGATGGAATTTGACAATGTATCGGTGATCGGAAGAAGTGCTGAAAGTGCGTTAGATACGGCTTCATCGGAGAAAATCCTGATCGAATTTGCCCAGCAGCATGCCTATGAACATATCATGCTTGTTCAGGCCACCAGTCCGCTGATCACAGCCGAAGATATTGACCGGGCAATCGAAAAATATTTTTCATGCGGTGCAGACAGTCTTCTTTCCGGGGTGCGTATCAAACGTTTTATCTGGAAGAAGGATCGCGAATTTGTAAAACCCATGAATTACGACCCTAAAAACAGGCCCTTACGACAATCCTGGGATGGGCAATTAATTGAAAACGGGGCCATTTACATTACCAACCGAGAGGCCCTGTTGCGGAGCAGATGCCGACTGAGCGGCAATATCGCGTTTTATGAAATGCCCGAAGAAACCTATCATGAGATCGATGAACCCGTCGACTGGCAAATCGCGGAACAGCTCCTCCAGGCACGTTTGGAATTTTATGCAAATCTTGACGACGGTGTGGAGGTCACAACTCAAATAATTTCTGAGAAGTAACACTCTGCCTGCATTTTTTACAGGGCAGCGGGTACAAATCCTTATCGTTGACCGATTCTCTCATTTTCTCCATGGCCGGGCTGTGCCATATCTCGCTTAGGCTCTGTTTGTAGATATTGCCGACCGTCAGGTTAATGCCGAAGTATGCACAGCAAGGCAAAACGGTTCCGTCACTGGCGATAAAGAGACGCTGCCACGGCTGTGAGCAGTTTTCAAAGGGGGTATCCTCGAGCCGAAAATCTTTCTCGATGCGCTGATAGCCGGTTTTGCCGACGAGGGGATTGTGAAAACTTTGTACAAGGATGTAATCGGCTTTGTCCTGCCAGTATTCGATAAACGGGTTTTTTTCACCGGTGTTGAGCTTGTTTTCGACAAAGGAGACCCTGACCAGCGGCAATTCGCAGCCTTTGGCTTTCTTCATCTCGATAAACCGCTCGATGTTTGCAACAACGGTATCGTAATCCCCGCCTTTACGGGTTTTACTGTAGGTATCGCTGCTGAAGGCATCAATGGAGAACATGATGATGGACAGGCCGCAGTCGAGGAGTTTTTGGGACATGTTTTCATCGAGAAGCATCGCATTGGAGTGCAGTGAAAGATCGACGATGCCCTTTTCACGGGCATAGCGGATGTAGGTGTCGATGTCCTGCTGGAGCAGCGGTTCGTTGTTGCCGTTCATCGCGATGGAATAGAGCCCCTTATCGGCTCCTTCATCGACGAGCCGTTTAAATGTATCAAACGAGATGCGGTGGCCGAATCCCCTGCGGTGGTCCTGCTGGGCGGTCTCGCCGCTGTAAAAGCAGAACTCGCATTTCAGGTTGCAGCCGGGGACCACTTCGATATTCAAGTGGAGCGGAAAATCAAGTTTGACTCGCTCCTGGTCGGCCAGGTGCCATTTTTTACGGTATTCGGCGACAATCGGACCGTGGTGCTTTTCGATGATTTTATAGGGGTCGTCCGGGCTGTAGACCTGAACGAGTTGATTTATCGTGTCAAGTTTGGCTTTGGATTCAACCGCCATCATGTTATCTTTCATAAAATTCCTACTGCTGCTCATAGCTTTTTCGTGCCTATGCCAATGAGCATTTTTTCCTTGGCAAACCGGATGAGTTTGCGGTGCCGGCTTTCCTGCCGATCCTTCCATTTAAGACTGTCGGGTAACATCGCGATGAGCTTGAGGATGGGCACAACTGCGGATGCTTTCCAGGCGATGGGCAACTGGTAGAAGAAATTGCATTGTACCTTTGCAAAGCCGTTGATTTTCATGGCGTTTTGCAGCCCTTTTCTTGTGAATGCGTGAACGTGGGTGTAATCGTCCCAGAAATGCTTCATCTGGCTGCGCCAGTCGGGAGTCATTATAACCGCCACGCCGCCGGGGCGGAGAACCCGCAGGCTTTCGCGAAGGAAATTCTCGGTGTTATGTACATGTTCGAGCACGGATTTGGTAAAGATGAAATCGAAATAGTCATCCTCGAATGGGATGGGATCTTTTTCCAAATCGCAGGGGCGAATGTCAAAATCCTTAAGAATCTTGATGCATTCATCGCGTTTATCAATGCCAAAAGACTCGATTCCGCATCGTGAGAAGCCTACAAGATGATTGCCCTTGCCGCTGCCGAGGTCCAGAAGCCTTGGCTGGCGGGGGCTGTTTTCTTTCAGTGCGGGCTTGAAGCAGGTTTCAAAGATATGATTACAAAGCTTCTGGGGATAACAGTCCGGACCGTACTCCTCGGTAAAATATATTGTTTCAAGGTAACTGGGCAAAAACCGTAATCCTTTAAAAATCCGATATTTACTGAATAACTTATATATTATCGGATGTTGTTATACAAATACTTGATAAAATCCCCCGGTCCTGCCGTAAGAATAGTGAACACATTTTGTATGATATCTGGACTTGCCTATGAAAACCGCAGGCCTTGAGAACTGTGAATGGAAGCTTTTAACGGCTAAATTCATTCATTTGGGCTAATTGGTATCGATTTTGCACAGTAGACCCTGTAAGACAATTTATGCTTAACTGGGCAAAGGACAATTATGAACATACTCGGTCTGAATATTGAAGAATACTGCAGTGCGGCACTGATGGTGGACGGCCAGGTTGTGGCAGCTTCGGCTGAAGAGCGTTTTCTTCGACGCAAGAACTGGTCCGGATTTCCGATCAACGCTGTGAAATACTGTTTGGAGGCGGCCGGGCTGACTCTCGATGACATTGACCATGTCGCTGTCGAAAAGCTTCCAGTGAATAATGTGGCCCTGATATATTCTTATGTACAAAGAAGGTCTTCTTTCTGTGTGGCGGATTACGTAAAAGAGGAAAAGGAGTACTGGTATCCGCTGCTGTATGAAAACAGGGTTGTAGACTACCTTGAATTGTTCAAGGATAAATTTCAGCCGGAACACTTTCCAAAGGAATTCAATGACCATTACCTGAATAACCGTGAAAAGTACTTTAACGCGGATATGGATACCGTTCGTGAGTTAAAAATTCGGTTTATCCGGGCATTTTTGCCGGAGATTCCGGAAGAAAAAATCCACTTCTATCCCCATCATGAGACGCACGCCTTTTACGCCTATTATTCCTCGAAGGCCGCGGAGAATGGAGAAAAGGTGCATGTCGTCACCGCGGACAGCTTTGGCGATTTTGAGAACGGGACGATTTCGAGCTTTGAAAAAGGGCATTTTGAACGGCTCCACCAGGTAGACAACCATAATATGGGCAGGCTTTTCCGCAATATCACGCTGCTTTTGGGAATGAAGCCCTATGAGCATGAGTACAAGCTGATGGGTCTTGCACCCTATGCAAAGGATTACCTGGCTGAAGAGGCGTACAGGGTGTTTAACAGCACGATGCAGGTGGACGGGCTGAATTTTACTTATGAGCAGGATCCGCCGGATAATTATTTCTGGTTTAAGGACCGGCTGGAGGGAGTACGGTTTGACGGGATCGCCGGCGGTTTACAAAAGTATCTTGAAGACCGGATGACAAAATGGATCGGGAACGCGTGCAGAGAATACTCGATTCGGAATCTTCTGTTTTCGGGCGGCCTGGCGATGAATATCAAGCTTAATATGATGCTTGCCGCGATGGACGGCTATACGGACTTTTTTGTGCCCGCGTCGCCGGATGACTGCTCGAACTCGATCGGAGTGTGTTTCCGGGCGATGTACGGCATTTTCGGCGATGATGCGCATGAGCGGATTACTCCGCTTGGGAATATGTTTCTTGGGCCCGACATCAAGGACGGGGAGATCGATGAGCAGGTCAAAGCAAACAAGCTCAGCGAGTTTTGCACAATCAAGAAGAATGTCAAGAGCGATCATGTGGCAGGCCGGCTCAGCAAAGGTATTGTCGTGGGCCGAGCCAGCGGACGGATGGAATTCGGAGCCAGGGCCCTTGGAAACCGATCGATCCTTGCGGACCCGCGGGACCCGGCACTGGTGGACCGGATCAACAGTATCATCAAAAAGCGGGATTTCTGGATGCCGTTTGCCCCGGTTGTGATGGATACCTACTGGGAAAAATACCTCATTAACCCCAAAAAGGTGGTTTCTCCTTATATGACAGTTGGTTTTGATACGACAGACCCGGGGCGAAAAGCGATGGGAGCGGCGATCCACAGTGCGGATAAAACCACGCGGCCGCAGATGCTGACGCGTGAGATGAACCCGGGTTATTATGATATCCTTAAGGCCTTTGAGAAAAAGACGGGGATCGGGGCGCTGCTCAATACCTCGTTTAACCTGCATGGATACCCGATTGTGCTTAATGCCCAAGATGCGGTTGGGGTCTTTCTCAATTCGGAACTTGACGCCCTGCTAATCAATGACACCTATATCGAGAAAAAACGGGAACCGCATGTATAAACCAAGGTTGAAATATATCTTCTGTCTCCCCCGGCTTTATGACGTAAAGCATAACCTGCCTTTATTTGGTTACCTTAACGATCTCGGGCAGCCCGTGCACCTGCTCGCAGGCGATGATTCGATTGTGGAAAACCTTCAACAGCAGGGAATTGCTTTTGAGCAGCATACGTCATTGCCCGGATGGCAGGATGTTTTGATTACACCCGGTATGGGGCTGATCCCGTTTGATCGCCACTGGCTGGAACAGAATCTGCTGGCAGGCCGAATGAATGTATGCGTACCGATTTTTCTGCTGCCCTCGAAAATCCAGGTTGCCTGTTATGAGCCCTCCAAAACGAGCCTGACGCACGCGGTTTGTGTCAGCGACGGCCTGACGATTGAGAATATTCGCGGCTATAATGATGACATGGTTTACCTCAATACCGGCCTGCCCGCATGGGACCGCTTTACTACGGTCCGGCATCATGAAGAGGTCGGGCGGATTCACCAGCAGTATGGTGAGAAACTTTTCGTGCTGGCTGTGCCTGTGTTTGACGCAGCCCGCGAAAATGATTATATCTCCCGGTGTATCCGGATCGGAGAATCGATGGGGTATCGGATTATGATCCAGATTCATCCGGGTTTTGCAAACAAACTCGATCCGGGTTTAAAGGATTACATTAACCCGGGATTCAAGATGATGTTCCAGGCAGAGGTGAACAGTGAGGTAACCACCATCTATCTCTACAT
>CAYVUI010000020.1:0-17405 GCA_964454745.1 uncultured Pirellulales bacterium
ACACTTTTTTCACGCAACTTTACAGCATTTCTTTTCCGCAACAGGAACTAGCTACCTTCCAGGTACTTGGCGGAAACTACGGCGGAGGCAATGGCGAGGCTTATACCTTCCAGAGTCAGGATCTTGTGGATTTTATTAATACTGATACTGATGGGGTCATGACATTTATCATGTTTAGGGTTGCCCCAAGTACTTCTGCTGATCAATGGGCTGCTAAAGAGAACACAACCTATGATCCTCCTACTTTGACGCTGACATACGAGCAGATTCCGGAACCGGCGTCGATGCTGCTTCTGGGCCTGGGCTCGATGTTGATTTATCGCCGTAAATAAGAACGGCATAAAGAAAAAGTATTGTTTTTCCAGAAAAAAAGGCCCTTTCTTATATGGAGGGGCCTTTCAAATGGGTTATTTACGCATATATCTTTTCGAAAGGATAAATCATGTACAGGCTGTTAACGGGAATATTACTGCTGATGCTGGCCTTTCAAGCCCATGCGGACCAAACCACTGTAACTTTGGATGCGATTGCAGACCAGGATGTGCGACAATCGGTTCCCGATTATTCAAAAGGCGACAGAACGGTCCACTTGGTAAAGAATGTAGACGGTGACTCCGCCAAGCTTTATATCAAGTTTCAACTACCAGCCGATTTTGACACAGCCATTGACGCAACCTTTAAAATTGTACGCGATAATGTCGGCCATCCTTCCTCGAACATGTATTTTAATCTCTACGGGATGAATGATGATGTCGTCGGAAATGACTGGCCGGAACTTGCCCCGGGTGAAATTCCCGGACAGCCTTACACCTCCGGAATCACATGGAACAATGCCCCGGTAAATGATACGGTAAGTAATAATGGTTTTACCGCAGATGCAGCAGGCC
Organism: uncultured Pirellulales bacterium; assembly: GCA_964454745.1. Taxonomy (GTDB): domain Bacteria; phylum Planctomycetota; class Phycisphaerae; order Sedimentisphaerales; family Anaerohalosphaeraceae; genus CAYVUI01. Next base: position 888 of record CAYVUI010000020.1, read on the forward strand.
CCTTCGCAGAGCAGATTGTACTGCCTCCACAAAATCATTTTGGAGTGGCCGGTTCTGTTCATACCGTATCCGGGCAGGATCTTGTAGACTTTCTCAATACCGATACCGACCGTATCGTCACCGTGATGATCTCACGTGTCAGCTACACCAGCGTATCAGATCTCTTCGCATCCAAAGAAAGCGGCACGTACACCGGTCCCCAGCTCGAAATCACCTATGTTCCGCGAAATCTCAAAACCGTGGCTCTCGAGCCGATCGCAGACACGGACATCCGTGAAGTGGCCCCTACTTATGCCAAAAGTGATCGTGATGTATTTCTAATCCATAATAAATCCGGGGGTGCTGCAAAATCTTACATTAAGTATCAGATTCCATTTGATCTCATCGAAGTTCTTTCCGCACAATTTGAGATTACAAGAACTTTCGCAGGACCGTGGAATTACGTATACAACCTTTACGGCATGAATGATGACGCCGCAGGTAACGATTGGCCGGAACTTTCGCCCGGTGAGATTCCCGGGCAACCTTATACCGCGGGTTTGACATGGAACAATGCCCCGGTAAATGATACGGGATCCGGGGATGGATTTACCGCCGATGCAAGTGGCCCGCTGGCATCCTTCCAGGTACTCGGCTCGAACAATGGTGGAAGCGCCCCGGATATCTACACGACAGCGGTCTCCCCGGCTCTGGCACAATTTATCAACCTCGATTCAGATGGAGTATTGACTGTCATGGTCACCAGGCAGGACGTAAACAATTCCAACGATCTTTTCGCAACAAAGGAGCATGCTACCCTGGAACCACCCAAGCTTCTGCTGACTTATGAGGCTATCGAGACCAAGACGGTAACAATTACAGCAGCCGCGGATACTGACATCCGTCAAGCCGTTCCGGATTACTGCAAAAGCAACCGAGATATCTGGCTCGCCAAGAACAATACGAACGACGGAATCAAATCCTACTTCAAATTCAAGCTGCCCGCGGATGTGGAAAGCGTACTTCAGGCCCAGTTCGAAACCACGCGCAAACTCGCCGGAGCCTGGAATTATGAATATAACATTCACGGCCTGAACGACGATGTCGTGGGGAATGACTGGCCGGAACTTTCTCCCGGGAATATTCCCGGTGAGCCGTATACTTCGGGCCTGACCTGGAACAACGCTCCAGGTAATGATCCGAATACAACTTTCGGCTTTAACAGTGACGCTACGGATATACTGGCTACATTTTCCGTGATCGGCTACAACAACGGCGGGGTCGCCGGGGGCACTTATACCGCTTCTTCGGCGGCGCTGGCGGACTTTCTGAATACGGACACCGATTCTGTGGTTACTTTAATGGTAGGGCGTCCCGGATTTTCCAGTTCCGTCGACCTGTTCTATTCCAAGGATCAGACCGAGGATGAACCGCCCAAGCTTACGATTACATATACTCCGCTTTGCGGTGTGATACTGCCAAGTGATCTTAATGAGGATTGCGTAACAGACTTTGGTGACCTTGCCGCATTCGGCAGTGACTGGCTGGAAACCGATCCAAACCTGGTGGACAATCCCCGGGCAGATATTAATTCGGATAATCAGATCGACACCGAAGATTTGCAGTTGATCGGAGAACGCTGGCTAAACTGTACGGATCCCGATTTCCCCGAATGTGACGTGTTCTGGCAGCCTTCCATTCTCAATTCCTCGAAATGGGATCAGTGGAGACAGAGCTGGTCCAGCGGCTTCCCCATTGCTGCCTGGTCCTATTTCGTCCGCTATGACGGCACCCTCGCCGAATACCAGACCTACGCGGATGCAGGATTGACGATGGTTCAGTGCCCGATCGATCAGTATCAAAACGCGATCGATGCCGGACTCTACGCCCTGATCGGAAGCTGGGAAAACCTGTATCTTGACCAGGCCAAACTGGACACCTACATTCAGTTCCCTGATTCACAGAGTATGGATGTCGCAGGTTATTTGCTCAAAGATGAACCCAAGACACAGCTTCTCTTTGATCAGCTTGGTCAGGCAACCAGCCACATTTACTACAATGATCTTCGCGGAGCAATCCCGATCGTAAACCTGCTGCCCAATTACGGCAGCTGGCCGGACTTCGCCACTTACGATGATTATGTAAGCGCTTATGTCAATACGACACAACCGGCGATCATGTTTTACGACAACTATTCGATCCTTTCGGATGGTTCAGACCGGCCCGGTTTCTACGACAACATCGAATTGATTCGTCAGAAGGCACTCGCAGAAGATATCGGCTTTATGGGCTTTGCACTGCTCAATGATCACTTCAGTTATCGGCTTCCCAGCGAGTCTGATCTCAACTGGCAGGTTTACTCATTGATCGCATACGGTGCCCAGGGTCTGTGGTATTACAACTACCGTATCGAACCGGTCAGCGGATTTGGTGAAGGGATGGTGACTCATTCCAGTGGGACTCCTACCAGTACTTACTACCTTGCCCAGGATATCAATGACGAACTGCTCGTGCTGGGCCCAACACTGATGGACCTGAAGACGACTGGTGTGTATCATGTCGGTGCTGCAGATCCCAATAATACCACGATTGACCTCTATGCGAACGGAGATGTGGATGTGATTGACAGCTTTACAGGCGTTGATTTCATTCTTGGCGAATTCGAGAATCAGGATGATCCCGGTGATGACGCGACCTATATCATGATCACCAATAAACGCCATGGTGCCACATTGACTTCCGCGGCCGGGGCAGCGGATGCGATCTTTAGCCCCAATCCTTCAACCCTGAAGGTTTACCAGTTTAACACAGCAACGGAAAACTGGGACCTTCTGGCCGGACCGGCAGCTTATACCGTCAATATTGGAGGCGGTAAGGGTGTGCTGCTTAAATTTTCAATAAATTGATTTATTTGGTAACAAAAAGGGCAAAAAGCGACGTCTTTTTGCCCTTTCTTTTTTTCAGGAACATACATTTTTTTCAAAAGACTTCTGGACAGCGGTTCCTTTGCAGATATATAAAAGGGAATCCGGCGATATCATCGAAGTATTGGAAAGTAAACAATGGGTTACATACATTTTTTTGACGACTGGCAATTGATTTCAAGGCATAACCTGGAGAGAAAACAGGGTAAGCCCAAATGGATACCTGAGGCCACACTTGTAGACGGCATGACTGAGGGCACATGGAATTTTCCCCTGGTGACGTATGATCCGAATCAGAAAAAATATATAGGCCTGTATGGGGCTGCAGCAACCATGCCGGACAGTCAGAATCTTTGTGTGCCTTTTGGCGTTGATCGTGACCTGATCCCGCGAACCCAGGTGCTGTGCTATGCGGAAAGCAAAGATGGGATCAACTGGACCAAGCCCGATCTGACCGAAAAAACTCAATTTGACGGACCGGTTTTCTGCCCAAATCAGGTGTTTGGTCTTTCCACAACATTGGACGGAGGTCCGCCGACATATGATCCCTATGAAAAAGACCCGGAAAAACGCTACAAATACCTGATCAATTTCCAGCCCAAAGATATGGATCATAATATCCGCGCGCTGGTTGCCTCCCCCGATGGGATCCACTGGAAGATTGTAAAAGAATTCCGGGATCAACAGGGTACGGATACTCCCACATCCATATTCTATCATCCCGGTAAAAAAACGTATGTATTCAATGTCCGCAAGTATGCTGGGGACCGGCGTATCTTCTTCCTCGAAACCCGCGACTGGGAAGCCTTCACTGAGCCGGAGTTGATTATGCATCCGGATTCCATGGATCCCCCCCTGGTTGGATTTTACGGCATGCCCTTCCAGCAGTACGAAAATTTATACATCGGGCTTTTATGGAAAATCTACTGCGATCCGAATTCTGAGAACCTTCCCAATGGCCCCATAGACTGCGAACTGGTCTACAGCTACGATGGCAATCATTTCAATCGTACGACACACCAGCCGTTTATCGAGCGTCCTCCGCTGGGCGAACACGGCGGTGGTTGTTTATATACGGGTTCCATGCTCGTCACACCGGAAAATGAAGTGCGGTTTTATTCCGGCGGTTCCAAGGCGGAGCATTTCCAAAATCAGCAGCTTGATGATGCTGCCCTGATGATGCATCAACTCCGACTGGATGGCTTCATGTACCTGGCCACCCATGCCGGCAGGGGCAGGCTTCGGACGAGAGCCCTTTATATTCGGGGCCCAGAGCTGAAATTGAATGTGAATTCACCATATGGGGGTGTCAGAGTGCAGATTCTGGACGAAAAAGCAAATGTGATCACTGGTTTTTCGTTTGATGATTGTACACCTTTCCTGGGTAACGAGCTTTTCCATCAGCCTACCTGGAAAAACGGCAAAAGCTTTAAAGATGCAATCAGCCCGAAACGAAGACAAATCGAGATAGAAATCACGACAGGAGAAATGTACGCGATTCGTGGTGATTTTGAGCTGCTCAATTCACTCTGGCAGGAGGATGGGACCCAGTAAAGGCAACTCTAGTAATGGCTTTTAACGGCCACAATGAATCGTTCGATGCACCTTTCATTTTTAAATCCCACTTGAATAAACAGTTACATTTCTGCAGTCTCATCAATGTCAGCCCAAGTACTCGAAAATGAAACAGCTGTCGTGCCTCCTGTCAGTTTCCAAATGTATTGCCGGGAAAGCTTTGTTTTTTTTAGGCGAAAAAAACGGCCAAAAAACAGGTGTGTAAGTTCTTTATATGCCCGGCTTTAAGGGTAAATTTGTATTTTCAAAGCAATCAATAATTATGAATAATTGTTGGTATTTGTATTATTATTTCAGTATCATTTTTTTTTGAGATTTGAATGTTTTCCTAATGAGTATTTTTATACTCTTTTTCTTGTAAGGTATGTCTGGTGAAGCAAAACAAAAAGAAGACACACAGAAAAGGCAAAGAAGCATCCATCGCTTCAAAAATCAGCACAACGATTGGACATGTCATCAGTCACACACACTGGGACCGGGAATGGCGGGTCTCGGAGTGGAATTCACGGGCACGCCTGATCACTATGTTCAATAAGCTCCTGCAAAAGTTTGACAAGTCTCCCGACTTTACATTTCTTTTTGACGGGCAGGTCGTGAGTGTCGAGGATTTTCTCGATATGTGTCCGGAGCAGTATGATACAATAAAGAAACTGGTCACGTCCGGAAGGCTTCAAATCGGCCCCTGGTACAATCTTCCTGATCTGTATCCGATATGCGGAGAAGCGCTGATCCGTAACCTGCTTACCGGAAGGAGGCGGGCCGAGAAGTTAGGCGGATGGCTGGACATTGCCTATACGACCTTTGGATGGGGGCAAACAGCCCAGTTTCCCCAGATATTTAAAGGATTTGGGATCGATAAGGTGATCTGCGGCAAGAATGTAAGCCCTATAAGAGCGCCGCAAAGTGAATTTTACTGGGAGAGCCCTGATGGTACGCGTTTGCTGACGACTAGGCTTGGCGTGGAGAAACGGGCTAATTTCTTCTTTTTCGCACTGATGCCGGTACAGTACGGAACGGATTATGCCAGTTCGGATACACGTATTCAGTGGGGGCACGACGGCTGGCTTTGGCACCGCTGTGACAGCCGTATCGACTCGGAGTTGACATTTATACCGAATGATTCCTGTTTCCCGGACAAAATTGAAGAAGCCGTCAAAGCGGCCCTGGAAACGGCCGACGACAGCGTGGTCAAAGAGCATATTTTCCTGGGCAACGGCTGTGATTCCACTGCGCCAAGCGATGTCGTCGATGTGATTATTGAGAAATCCAACCAGATATTTGATGATGTGACTTTGAAATACAGTACACTCAAGGAGTATTTCGAAGGTATTGAACAGGTGATTCGTGACAATGATATTTCCCTGAAAACCGTGCACGGCGAGTTAAGAGACGGGCCGGTTCACAAGGTTTCCGCCAATGCCCTGGCGACACGCATGCCTTTGAAAATTCTCAATCGCAAGGCGCAGGCTTCCCTGATTCGATACGCGGAGCCGTTTGCCTGTTTTGCGAATATCCTGGGCGTAGAGTATCCGTCAAACTTTTTGGAAAAGGCCTGGCATTTTCTGCTTTTGGCTCATTCGCATGACGCGATCAATGGTGTGACGCTGGACAAAACCGCCGAGGATACCGCGAACAAGCTCAAACAGGTCATCGAGATCAGCCAGGTGGTAACGGACCAGGCGGCCGTCTCCATTATGAAAAAGGTGGATGTGTCGGCATTTGAGACGGAAGATGTCCTTGTCGCGGTTTTTAATCCTTTGCCGTATGATTGTCAGCAGGTCGTGCAGGCACATTTTGACATTGATTCCCAGGAAAGTCCGAGATTTCTTTCCGTGGTGGATCAAGACGGTGAGGTTCTGAAATCTCAGCCGGTTTCGCATTATTCTCACCAGGCCCCGGTCTGTGTGGAAAATTCACGGGCGCTGCCTTTTTATGCGGATCGGCATGAAATGTACTTCGAGACGGGTATGATTCCTGCAATGGGTTATAAGGTTCTAAAACTCCAACCGGAGCAGGCGTATGACAAAAATCTAAAATTCTGGAACAGGGTCTTCGAGTTTTCCAGCCAGGTGACCGGTCCCAATACGATGGCCAATCCATTTATTGAGGTGAAGATTAACCCTGACGGCACATACGATCTTACTTCAAAATCGGATGGAAAAACATATCGAGGCCTCGGGTTCTTTGAAGACGGCGGGGATACCGGTGATTACTGGCAGAGGGAAAAGCCCAGCTATGACCGCGTTTACAATTCCGTCGGGAGAGAGGCTGACATTTACCTGAAAACGGATGGCCCGCTGGTTACGACCTATGTGATTGAAAATTCCCTTGAAGTTCCTGCCCGTGCCGAGAATAAGGGTGGCTTCCGATCATCCAGGAGCTGTGAAAAGGCCCTTGTGAAGATTACGACGGAATTGACCTTACGGGCGGACTGCCCGTATTGTGAGGCGCAGGTTACCGTAGATAACCAGGCGTTCGATCACCGTCTTCGGATTGGTTTTCCAACGCACCTGGAAGCGGAGTATTCCGATGCTATGGGTCATTTCAATGTCGATTCCAGGCCCATTGCCCGGCCGTATGAAAATGGGATTCGTGATGCGGGTATGGGCACGCTGCCCATGCAGAATTTTGTGGATGTTTCTGATGGTCAGCAGGGCTTTGCGGTATTGAACAAGGATTTGATCGAGTATGAGATATCCGAAGACCCGACAAGGACGGTGTACCTGACGCTGCTGCGCTGCATGGATGTCAACATTTGTACGGAAGGCAGATGTGCAACCATTGAAACCGGTGCAACCGGTCCCCAGTGCCTGGGGAAAACGACATTTCATTACGCACTGTATCCGCATAAGGGCAACTGGCAAAGCGGACAGGTTTACCCGGTATGTGAGAAGTATGTCTACCCGCCCATGGTGTACCAGTTTTCAAAGCATGGTCAAGGTTATCTGCCGCAGTCCAGTTCTATGCTGAGAATTGATGATACCCGTATTCAGATGTCGTCATTTAAAGCTGCCCAGGATTCACAGGGGCTTATTGTTCGGCTGTATAATCCGCATCATGAAACGATTTCTACGGAAATTACATTTGCCGCCAAGGTAAAGAAGGCATCTTCCGTGAGTTTAAATGAGGATATTCTTAGAGAGATTCCTGTCCGCGGCGAAACCTGTATCCCTGTTGAGCTTGGACCGCTGAAGATTGAAACATTCCTGGTCGAGTTATCATATATATCCAGACATTAAAGGCCTGTTTCTGAATTCTCTTTGGTAAACTCGATCACTTCGTCTGCCCAGCAGAATGCAAGGGCCGTTACCGTGTCCGCGCATCCATAGTAAATCGCGATACGGCCGGTTTCTTCGTCGCAAAGGGCCGCACAGGGGAAGACGACATTAGGGACATCGCCAACGCATTCGTACAGTTCCCGCGGGTTCAGCAGGTACGGTTTTGTCCGGTACAGCACTTTCCAGGGCTCATCGATATCGAGGATGGCAGCGCCCATGTTATAAACGAAGCCATTACAGCTTGTCAGTACACCGTGGTAGAAGATCAGCCAGCCTTCGCTTGTTTCGATTGGGACCGGGCCGGCACCGATCTTAGTGCACTGCCAGGTCAGTTCGTTTTCAATGGGTGCCATCACGTGGCGGTGTGAGCCCCAGTGGATCATGTCCGGGCTTTGCGAATAGAACATTTCGCCAAAGGGAGTGTGGCCGTTGTCACTGGGGCGGCTGAGCATGGCGAATTTGCCGTTGATCTTTCGCGGAAAAAGCACGCCATTTCGGTTAAAGGGCAAAAAGGCGTTTTCCATCTGGTGGTAGGTTTTAAAGTCGTTCGTCCATGCGACGCCAATGGTTGGACCATGGTAGCAGTTGCACCATGTGACATAATAACGGTCTTCGATCCAGCAGACACGCGGATCGTAGCCATAAACAAAGTTGGCAATTTCCGGATCGTCGCACTGGAACCGGATCGGATCGGGTTCAATCTCAAAGTCGATGCCATTTTTACTGAAACCGGTATGGATTCTCATATTTCTTGCCCGGTTATCCACACGAAATACTCCGGCAAACGCATCTTTGTAAGGGACAAGTGCACTGTTAAAAATACTGTTGGCACATGGGATGGCGTCTCTTTTTATCACGGGATTTTTTGAGTATCGCCAGACGACATCATTGCAGTCAGAAGGGCGGTTCTGCCAGGGGATGTTGGGCAGACTTCCGGTTTTCAGTGTGTTTGTGGGGGACATATTATTCTCCGTTATGATTTATGATTATTATCATTTGATCCATTTGAGCCGCTTAAGCCGTTCAATAAGCAGTTCTGACCATATTTCATATCCATAGTGATTGAGATGCAGTTTGTCAGGCAAAAAGAGTTCTTCTCGGGGGGAATCGTCAAGAAGCATGGGTTTGGAGATATCAAGAAATGTGATTTTTGCCCGGATTTGGGTATATTCTTCGATGAGACGATTTAATTGTTGAAATTTCGGCCAAAGCTGCCAGCGAAGCGGGCTGGGTTTAGCGGAAATATAGATCAGTTTGGTATTGGGCAGGCTTTCCTGGATCAGGTTATGAAAAAGTTTGAGATCCTGAAAGACCTGTTCAGGGCTTTTTCCATTTGCGATATCGTTTTCCCCTGCATAAAAGACGATGACAGAGGGTTCATGAATTGTAACCAGGCGATCAAAATACCTGACGGCGTGGGAGATTTCAGAACCTCCAAATCCACGGTTAAGCGTTTGCATGCCGGCAAAGTACTTATCAAGATTCCACATGCGTATGCTGGAGCTTCCTGTAAACAGAATCCGGCCTTCTGTAACGCCTTGTTCCTTGTCTTGTTGGGCAAAGGCATTAATTTCGTCAGCCCATGGACCGGTATAGGTTACGTCTTTGGGGACCTGTTTTTTCACTTGTTCCTGGCAACTGATCAAAGGGATCAAAAGACAAAAAAAGATACAGGGAATGACTAATTTAACGGTTCGTTTTGTTGTCTTGTTCTTCATTCTCATATCCCTTCGGATGAATGCGGTTATGATTCAAAGACAAATACGGCCTTTAATGCATCCCTGTTTTCTACTGCATGAAAAGCTTCCAGCCACTGATCGAGACGAAATTTGTGTGTGATTACCTTTTCCGGCTCGATCTGACGGTTGGCAATCATGCTGATCACAGATCGCCAGGTATCGTAGGTATGGCTGAAGGTCCCTTGCAGCCGGGCGGTTTTGTTGATCAGGGGATCCAGTGAAAGGTTGACGGGTTTGGGGCCCCAGCCGAGTTTTGTGATCTGGCCAAGTTTGGCAACGGCATCAATCGCAAGGCGAAGGGCGTTTTCGTTCCCGGCGGCGTCAATCACCAGGGGAACATCTGGTCTGCCGGTAAAAGCTGCGATTCTTTCAAGGGGATCCTCTTTGTTTACATTTATGATATGATCTGCCCCGGCGGAGAGTGCGATATCGAGCCGTGTATGGCTCTTTTGGGTTCCCGCGACGATGACAGGATTGGCTCCTGCGGCCTTTGCAACCATAGCGGAAAAGATTCCAACAGGCCCAGGGCCGATAATGAGGATGGGATTGCCCGGTTGGATGCTGGAGTATTTGATCAGGGCATGATAAGCAACGCAGGCCGGTTCGGTTACGGCCGCCTGGGTGAAGGTTACATTTTCGGGGATTTCGTGCAGGCAGCGTGTTGGTACCGCGACATACTTGGTAAATGCGCCGTCGATACCGTACCCGAAACCTTTTCGGTCCGGGCAGAGGTTGTAATTGCCCGTGCGGCACATGGGACAGATTCCGCAGATTCGTGCAGAGGTTTCCGAGACGACTCGCTGGCCGGGTTTCCACTGGTTTACTTCAGGAGCGACTTCTGCAATCTGCCCGGCAAATTCATGGCCCTGAATGACCGGAACCTGCACGGGATTGGCCATGGTGTGCCGCCACATTTCAATATCCCAGCCGCAGATGCCGGCAGCTTTTACCTCCAGCAGGACCTGCCCGCTTTCAAGCTTTGGTTCGGGCACATCCCTGATCTCAAGCTGGCCATCCTCTTGTCCGTATTTCATGAGGGCTTTCATTTTTCAGTCCTTTATTCTATCATTCCGTGTGCGTAGCCCATTCCGGTGGTGTAACCATTGCCCGCCTGTCCGAACCAGTTACCCGTATACCAGAAATGGTAGGTGTTGTCCAGTTTAATTGCCATCGGGTAGGACCTCTGGATGTCATCAAACGAGCCGGGATTACCAATGCCGTTCATATCCGATCCTGCATCATCGATGATCCAGTCATCGTGAAATTTCCAGTTCACAGCGTCAGGGCTTGTCAGGGACCGTATACGGTACCGTTCGCCCATCGCCCCGCACCACATACGGTAGCCGCTGCCGTCCTTAATTACCCAGGGTTTGCTCAGCAGGTATTCGTAAATGTCCTTGTAGTACCCCCGCGGCGCGGCAACCCAGAAGTCGTGTGGATATTCCCAGTGGATGCCGTCCCTGGATTCCGCGTATCCAATACCTACCGAGGGGATGGTGTCGCTAAAGCCTGCGTGGAAGGCTTTGGCCTTTACGTCTTTGGGGGCCTTCTTATACTCAGCAAAAGAGGTAAAATATGCCCTGAAGATGTCCCCGTCTTTGAGTACGCAGACACTGCCGGTGCCGCGTTGGTTCCACCATCGAGTATGGGGGAACACAGGCTCGTCACTGTAGTATTGCCAGGTTTTTCCCTGGTCTTTACTGGTAACCAGGTGTGTCGCATAGGGCAGTTTACCGTCCGGGCGTGGCCTTCCCCATGTGCAGACATACATCAGCCATGGGCCGTTTTTCTGAGGGATAACCTGGGCATAGCAGGGGCCTAGTTCATTATGGGGTTTGTCCGGCTGGCGTTCCAGAATCACGCCTGCGGGGGTCCAGTTTCCCGGCTGGTCGATGGGGCGGTCCGCCTGGGCAATGTAGTAATGGCCGTTTTCATCTTCCGCCCAGTAGTACATCCTGAATTTGTCGCCCAACTGGATTACTGAGCAGCAACTCACACGCTTGTCGTCGGAGGGGCTGTGAAGCTGGCCCGGAGAAATCACGGGATTTTGGGGGTAGAATTGCCAGTTAATTTTTTGGAGATATTCATTGTTTGAAGCAGAATCAATACTGGAAGTGGAATTGTCTGCTTTTTTGGCTTCCTCACAGCCAATCGAGACAAGCAATATCACTGTCAGAGTGAGGATTTTGATGATTTTCATTAGCATTGCAATTTCTCCTTTTTCAGCCTTAAAAAAGATTCTTTGTATGAGTAAAAATAATTGATATTGCTCACAATGTCAATTATAATCTTTTTATGAATTGGACAGGATATATTCGCAGTGATCTTAAGAGCCGGATTCTTTCGGAAGGGAAGGGTCCGTGCAAACTGACTTTAAGCTCGCTGAGTCAGTATTACGAGGTGAGTTTTACCCCGGTTCGCCGCGCGGTTGAGCAGTTGATCCGCGAGGGTGTTCTATTAAAACGGGGCAATGGACGTCTGGAAATTCGTTCGGTTCAGGGGAAATCCGCAAGGAAGACTGCAAAGGCAAAACGGCCACTAGATATTCTGGATATGGCGACGCATGATATCGTGTTAAAAAGTCTTGAAGGCAGTGAGGTTTACCTTCGCGAAGAAGCGGTTGCGAAGGAATACGGCATCAGCCGGGGCAAGGTCCAGCGGATTTTTCATCGGCTGGCCGGTAGTGGTGTGATCCGGCATATTCCCCGCAAAGGCTGGCTGCTGCGGCCGTTTTGCCGGGAAGATCTGAAGGCCTTTTTGGATGTTCGTGAGGTATTGGAGACTAAAGCTCTGGAATTATGCCGGGGCAGGCTCGAAATGGAGCGATTGGAAGAGATGCTAAAGCGTAACCGGATTGAAGAGGGTAAGCAGATGCAGATCGACAATTCCCTGCATAGTTACATTCTCGAGAAGTCGGCAAACCGATATATTCAGGACTTTTTCGATCATTACGGTCGGTACTACGAGATCCTGTTTTTATATGAAGATATGGATCCGCAATCGGCTCAACTTGCGATTCGCCAACACAGGCAGATTCTCGAGGCCCTGATTGATGATAACTGGCCCATGGCTCAAAAAGCCCTGCGGGAACACATACAAAGTAACCATTCCCTGCTGGAGGAAAGACCGGGTAAGATCCTGGAGCTGGCACGGAAAAATATAAACTAAATGGAAACAGGTGTTTTATGAAGTTATCCCAAAAGCATGAATCGCTGCTGCGAAAGACTTTTCTGGACTATCGTCAGACCCTGGATTTTTTGCAGGATCCGGTTGTGATGAAATCGGCCAAAGGTCTATATTACGAGGATATTGAGGGCAAGCGGTATTTTGATGCGATAGGCGGTATTTTTGTAGCATCGCTTGGGCATGGCCATCCGCGGATTCTTGAGGCTCTGCGGATCCAGGCGGAGAAGATGACCTTTGCGCCGCCGCTGCATGGCGTTGCGGAAGTAACGCTGGAATTTGTCGAAAAGCTGGGTTCGGTTGCTCCGGAAGGACTTGGATACGTCAAGCCGTACAGCGGGGGGTCGGAGAGCGTGGAATCGGCATTAAAGTTTGCCCGCCAGTATTACAAGCAGACCGGGCGATGCGGCAAGTACAAGTTTATCAGTCGGTACATGGGTTACCATGGCAGCACATTTGGGGCCATGGCCGCCAGCGGGACGGGCAAACGCAAGACAAAGTTTGAGCCGCAAATGGGCGGTTTTTTGAAGGTGCCGCCGCCTACGCATTTTCGGCGGGATTTCAGCGACTGGGATGCCTGCAACCGATTCAGCGCGCAGTTGTTTGAGGATGTAATTGTTTATGAAGACCCGGCGACGGTGGCGGGGATCATTCTGGAGCCGATCGGCAATACCGGGGGGATCATTACACCGACTGAGGAGTATTACCGGATCATTCGGGATATTTGCGATAAGTACGAAGTATCCCTGATCTTCGACGAGATCATTACCGGTTTCGGCAGGACGGGCAATATGTTTGCCGCCCAGACGTTTGGTGTAACGCCTGATATTCTCTGTTCGGGCAAGGGCCTTGGCAGCGGCGTACTTCCTCTTGGCGCGATGATCGCCAAAGAGAGTATGAACGATGCGTTTCTTGGCCCTAAGGAAGAAGGACTTGAATTCGCGCACGGCAATACGTTTGCGGGTAATCCGCTGGCCTGTGCGGTGGGGATTGCGGTGATTGATGAGATCGTGGAGAAGGATCTTTGCAGCCGGGCCCGTGAGAACGGCAAGTACCTGGTAGAGCGGTTTGAGAGTTTGAAGCAATACGGTGTGGTTCGCGAGGTCCGCGGCAGGGGGATTCTCCTGGGCGTGGAACTGGTAAAGGATACAGCGACCAATGAGCCGTATCCGGAACTGGGCAACGCGATGAAGAAGACGGCCGTAGCCAATGGTTTAATCATGCGGATCGATCCTTCCTGGTTTGCGGTTGCCCCGGCACTGATCGCGGAGAAAGAACACCTCGAAGAGATGTGCGACCTGATTGAAAAGAGCCTGAAAGATGCCCTTGAAATGATTGGATAATCATGCGCAGCTTGTTGTGGATACTGATATCAATGGTGCTTTTTTCGGGAATCGTAAGGGGAGATGATCTGCTCAAAATGAATGATCATTTTCTCCTTGCTCCGGACAATGGGACGAATTACGAGAAGTGGCTGGCCAGGGCGAAGGAGTATGCCATTACAGAGAGGAAAAAGGCTGGCCAGGAGGGAGGTTTTGCCATTTACGAGCGGGATGATCTCTCGTGGATGAAGCAAAATTACACTTCCCGCATGGTAATGATGTATGGCCTGGATTTTTATGATGAGAAGGAAAACTCATTCAATGTGGATTCCCTGGTTACCGACGGCATTCGGGAGTTTGGCGGGTATGACAGTGTGATCCTGTGGCATGGTTATCCGCGGCTTGGGATTGATGAGCGGAACCAGTTTGATTTTTACCGGCGTATGCCCGGCGGGCTTGCTGGTTTGCGCAAAGTGGTTCAGCAGTTTCATTCATATGGAATAAAGGTGTTTGTGGATTACAATCCATGGGATACCGGCACCCGGAGGGAAGGAAAGAGCGATTTTGAACTGATCGCGGAACTGGTAAAGGCAATTGATGCGGACGGTGTTTTCCTCGATACAATGTCCGCCAGTTCGGATCAATTGCGTAAGCAGCTCGATGCGGTAAAAAAGGGCGTCGGTGTGGTTTGCGAGGGGCATCCATCGGTTGAACAGCTTTCGCATTGCGGGGGTTCGTGGGGCCAGTGGCTGGATTATCCGGATTATCTGGAGAAGCCGGGATTGCTAAAGCTCGGCTGGATTGAACAGGGGCATATTCAGCACCAGGTCCGCAGGTGGGATCGGTCCCGGCGGGATGAGATTAAAGTCGCTTTTTTCAACGCCAGCGGTATGCTGATCTGGGAGAATGTGTTCGGGACATACAATCCGTGGAGTCGTGAGGATCGCAGATGTTGGGAGAAGGCGAATCGGATTTTGCATTACTTCAGCGATGTGTACCGCCAGGGGGAGTTTAAACCGTTTTTTCCGTCTGGATCTGGGTATGTTTATGTCAACCTGTGGGAGAAGGATGGGGTTCGGGTTTACAATTATATTGAACCTGTTCAGAATAGAAGCGCAGGGGTTACTTTTTTCTTTACAGGTTCGAGTCAAGACAAAGTATTTTATGATGTCTGGAATGGTGGTGAGATTCATGCTAAACATAGAGAGAATGGTTATTTCCTACGATGTCCGCATGGAAGCGGAGTGGGTTGTATTGTAGAAATGAAAAACGAGGATGTGGATAAAAAGTTTTTGGCTTTTCTGAATCAAATGAAAGGGAGAAAGACTTATCATCTGAGTCAAACAGATTTCCGTAATCATCGGCAGGATGACCGATATGCATATCCGTTCAAGTTTACAAAAATGATGGATAAGGACGATGCACCAAAGGAGATGGTCTATGTGCCCGGCGGTGTGTTTTACATGCAGATCAATCATGTGCGAGGCGAGTGCGGGTGCTATGGGAGTTCGATTAACTGGGATGATTATGAAGGCGGGTTTGGATACGGGCTCAGAGAGGATGCCGAGTATCCGAGGGTAATCCATTCGAACATGCAGCATCATTTCGGAAAGGTCGAGGTTGAAGCGTTCTTGATGGATAAAACGGAAGTCACGAATTTACAGTTCCACAAGTTCCTGCAGGAAACCGGGTATCGCCCACGGTTTGACGATCATTTTCTGCATCACTGGCCCGGCGGCAAAATGCCCAAAGAGCTGGCGGACCATCCGGTGGTGTACGTTAATCTTGACGATGCGAGGGCGTATGCAAAATGGGCGGGCAAGCGGTTGCCGACGGAAGACCAATGGCAGTTTGCCGCGCAGGGCACCGACGGCCGCAAGTGGCCCTGGGGCAATGAATATGACGACGAAAAATGCAACGGCCGGGGCAGCGGGACAAGGGCGGTGGGTTCCTATGAGAATGGAAAGAGTCCGTTTGGCTGCTATGATATGGCGGGCAATGTCTGGGAGATGACTGAGAGCTATCGCAGTGATGGGCACACCCGGTATTATATGATCCGCGGCGGCAGTTACTTCAAGGTGGAGGGCAGCATCTGGTATATCAAGGGCGGTGCGAGGCAATGTAATAGCCATGAAAAGTTTATCTGTATCAGCCCCGGCCAGGACCGCTGCAGTACGGTAGGTTTTCGCTGTGTGATCGACGCGAAAGAAACGCTGGGATTATTTCGAGACGAAGATACCGCCGAAGTTTATGTGCCCCCAGGTTTTTGAGCTGTTATCGGTTATCGTCAGGACAAGCTCTGTGTCTTTCAGGGCTGAATCGGTAATATAGAACGGCTTCATCTTGTTGTTATTAAAGCCGGTCAGGCGAATGATCTCTTTGCCGGATTGCTTCTCATTGATCGTTACATGCAGGTTTTCGCTGTCATTGCCGCCGGAGACATAGAGGACACAGTCATCGGAATGCAGACGAAAGGCGGGGCTTTGAATCTGCCCGGTAAGCTTATCGTCATACTCAT
>CAYVUI010000020.1:17415-44154 GCA_964454745.1 uncultured Pirellulales bacterium
TGGCGATGAATTTGGAGAACGGCGCGTGAAAAGATGCCCGTTTTGAATCCGTGAAAACGGAGAAGAGGTTTCCGGATGTTCGTTTGAATTGTTCCCTCGTGGCCTGATCGTCGAGGTCAAAGACGGGCTGATTGAATGTTTTCCATCCAAGGCGGGCTGCCTTGATACCCTGCAGGTCGGACTTGAGGGCCACGATATAATACTTGCCCCTGTCGATCACGATTTCCGGGGCCGCGATGTCGAGGGATCGCAGCAGGTACATGTCATTGTCAATGCCGAAGTTGTAGGGATTTTCAGACTGGTAGACCCTTGTGATTGCATCGTGGCCGTACCGCTGGGTGCGGAAAAAGTTGTATGTACCTTCAGGATATTCAACGACGTGGGGACACTCCGCAGATGCCCATCCGTTGCCCGCGCTGCCGCCGTATGCAACGACGACCGAGGGCGACCATTTGAGCAGGTCATCGGATGTCCGGCAGTAATTGTAGCCTTTGCCTGCGGGTCCGGCGGTATAGTAGCAGTGCCATTTATTCCTAGTAAATAACAGCATGGCATCGCGTGTGTTTACATCGGGGCCTTCGGTAAATACAGCCGCGGTTCTATTTCGAAGAAGCCTTTCAAAATGGATTCCGTCTGAGCTGGTCGCCATACAGATCTTGTTCCAGTCGCCATAGGCCATCCAGTATTTCTTCTGGAATTCAATCACGTGCGGAGCCTGCAGGCCGCCCAGCGGTTCGCCGTATTTGTACTCAGCGGTCATGGCCACGCCCATGGGAGTGAAATTTTCATCCGTGATATTCTGCCCTTCCCAGCGATGAAAAAGCCGGGTGTGTCCGCCGAGTTTGGTAAAGCGGATACAGGACCAGAGCTGCCAGGTGCCGTTCTTTGCCTGCCAGATTCCAAAGTCGACCGGCTGCTGCCGTTCGCTGGTATATTCGCCAAGGTCCGGGTTGCCTGCTATCTGCCACCAGTCGCCCTGGATCACCGGAACGGTCAGATACTCAATGTCGGTATTGAGCGCAAATGCGGCCGGGACAAAAAAAAGGGAAATCAGCATAGAAAAGAATCCGGCAAGGTTTATCTTATACATGATGAGTCCTCGTTTCGAGATAGGAGTAGAATTGTCCTTCAGGATTGGCGGTTGCCTTGTGCAGCAGGTCCATGAATTTACACAGGTTCGGGAAGGTGCACATCGGCTGAAGCGAATGGTCTGCATTGGGGAAATAGCGGCCCTTTTTGAGCATCGGGATAATCTTGTTCTCAAATTCCGGCTCCATGAGATGTTCGTTTCCTTCGTTTGCGATCTCTTTTTCCACCCAGCCGAGGAAAATAAAGTCGGGATACTGGCCACGCAGTTCGAGCAGGTTGTTGTCCGCTTTTGCCTCGACGGGATATGTTGCATTCACTCCGCATTCATCAAGCAGGGGCAAAAGCTGTTCGACCTTGCCATCCGTATCTACCACGACCATCTCAGCTTTGTTTGCCCTCGCAAGATCCGCAATTTCCTTGTAAACCGGGGAGCAAAACTGCTGAAAGTGAGCGGGACTGATGAGCATGCCGTGGTTGTAGCAGTTGTCTTCGCCAAGCTTGATGATCTCAGGCTTTAGCTTCTCGACAAGCGGATACAGATAGGTCCGGCGGATTTGGGTCTGCCAGTCAATAATATCCTGCACGAGATCAGGGCTGTCATAAAGCATCGTACAGGCTTTTTCAGCCCCGGCAATGTCACGAATCTTGCCCCACGTGCTCATAAGATTTAGAAACAGCGGCCGATCGCGGTCAAGATACGGCTCACAGGCCTGGTCAATTTTCTCTGCAGGCCAGAGATTGCCCGGGGTATTCAGCTCTTTATACAGCTCCCAGCTTTGCCGATCCCGAACGTGGTACTGTATAAATTCGGGCATGTAGTATTTGTCATCATTATCACGCATCTGTTTCGTAACGGCGCCGGTCTCGTATTCAAGGTACTCATATTGCCCGTCAATTCGCTTATTGAATTTAATACCCGGCGGCGGATCTGCAGGAAAGAAATTCAGCGTCAGCGGAGTCAGGGTGCCCCAGAAATCGGACCACGGCTTAGCGGCATCGAGATCCCACTGGGTTTCGAAGGTCCAGGGCTTTACGAAATCGGGCATCCCGGTCTTGATCAGGTTATCATATACCTGCCCCCACGCTCCGCCAAAGGCAGCGCCGCTCGCGCCGGGCAGGCCGAGAATGGGAACATAATCAACCGGCAGACCGCGGCAGACAGCCCGAAATCTCTCAATGTGATTCATGCCGTTTATTCCCTGAGATTGCTCATAAGACCGACTTCCATCGCCTGGATGCAGGCCCCGTGTTCATCTTCGCCAACAAACCAGACCTCGATAATTCCGTTTTCGGGCGTGACATTTTTGATCAGCTTATCGACCGCCCTAAAGTCTCCGCCGGCCTCTTCGGTCACATTCATTTTTGAAATGACCTCTCGGTCGTTGATTTTTACCGTGACGGTATGGGAAATTTTTCCGCCGTCCTTGTTCCGCTCAAGAAACGGATGCAGCGGGGTATCGGCGAATTTCAGCCGGACGTAATACTTACCCGGCCCAACGGTAATATTGGCCCAGAAGTCCTCACCGTGTGCCCCGTATCGATAAAGTTCGGGGTCGGGGGTATTTCCGATGTACATGCTGCGGCGTTTGGTCCACCATGCCTCCTTGACGGTATCCTTGCCGTAGCCGCTTCGAATCACCCATTCGGTCGCCGGCCGCCATGCGTTGCCGTTGGTATCGATGTAATCGTGTCTTTTCGAATAACCGAAGATCATTCGCTGGGTATGTGTCGGCCCGTGGCCTTTGCCAAAGTCCGCCTCAGTGGCGGCATCGCTGAACTGGATGCAATCTATGTAGACCTTTTTATCCTTCGCAACCGGGTTGCTTGTGCCTCGGGTGACAATCTTGATCGTATGCGGCTGGTTTTCGAGTCCGCTTTTGTAATAAAGAAGCTGCTGGTGCCGGGTTTTCGGATTCCAGCAGTCAATCAGGGTAAGCTGTTTTTCATCGTCGAGATAAACATCCGCAAGTCCGCCGTCAGTTGCAACCGTTCCTATTACCCGAACCTGGTTGCCGGTAAAGTTGAGTGTGACGGAATCATTTTTATTCTCCGTGACGTGCAGGCTGTTTTGCCATGCGCCGGAGTGGCGTTTCTTTTGCCACTTGCCGCTGTATTCAAGCTGATTATCGTCAACGACCTGCTGGGGATCGTTCTTGCCTTCGATGACAATGCTTTTTGCGTTGTCATGTCGAACCTGCACAAAGAAGTCGCCGTCGGGCAGAAGTTGAACGGTGTAACCGTCTTTGTGAAGAGCGGTCAGTTTGGACAGCGAGACGCCTCCAGCTTTAATCAATGTAGGATTAAACGCAAGCCGAAGGGTATCGATGGTTTTGAATTTGGCGTCAAAGGTGGAATATTCGATCTTGTTCTTGCCATAGACTACGTGGGTAATGACGGAGGTAGACCGCATGATATGGTTCTCACGTTTGGGCCCCAGCACTTTGGGTGCCCATGCCAGGCCCTCCATCACCTGGCACAGCGGCCAGGGATGTGCCAGGTTTGACCATTCTCCCGTCGCGACGGAATTACCGTAGAGCCCATCCCAGACAACGCCGTTTTCGTGGCTGTCGTAAGTGGCCATAATCATCATCCGGCGGCCGATCTCGAAGATCCGGTCATCCTCGGCCAAAACACCGTAGCGAATCAGGCTCGGCGCTGCGGTATACTGGTTATACGAAAGCGAAGTCCCGCAGCACGTGCAGGATTCCGGGAAAGCCCAGGCCCCGCTGTAAACGTTGCCCGCGGAACCGGGATCGGCACCGTTTCGATTGAAGATGATCGTCAGGATATTCCGAAGGTCTATTTTCCAGTTCGGAAAGTCCTCGGGGTGCAGCATGATATAATCGCCGATCATGGAAACAATCCCGCAGGTGACCGGATTATCCCAGTCCCAGTATTGCCGGCCCCAGTGGTCGTTTTCCAGCCACTCCGGCAGCAGCACATCGTTGATATACCGCACACCGGCATTGCGGGCTTGTACGATACTTCGGTCCTGGCCGGTGTATCCAAGGGCGATCAGGCCATCGAGAAATTCAAGGATCAGCGTCGTGCTTCCGGTCAGTTCATCGGACCAGCCGACAACGGAGGGGTCCGTATAGCGGTTCCACGGCGGTAATGTTGGATCGAGATTGCATTTTTGAGCGAATAAATCTCCCCAGTGTTTGGCCGCGGAAAAATACCTTTCCTCGCCGGTAAGTTTATAAGCTCGCAGGATTTCTGTCCCGACGATCGCGCACAGGTCAAGCTGATTACGGGCTCTCTGGTCACATTTGCCGTAGGCCTTGCCGCGGGTCGGTGTGGCGATCGGGAAACGCGGCCACTCATGGTCGTCGTCGGTCAGGCCGTAATCGAGGATGTAGTCAGCGGTCAGCGGGATGTACAGAAAAGCGATGGGATCGGAGCTGTACGCGTAATAAGCCGTCAGCCCCTTGATAATGCTCCAGGCCCGCTGGGAGAGGTCGCCGCACATCCAGTCATTCGTCGGCGGGATCAGGATCGTACCGTCTTCCTTGATGCTCCAGTGCGAGTTGTACACGAAATCCGGCGCTGCCATCACGGCCTTTTTCTCATCCACCCACGGATATCTTTTGAGTACCTCCACCGCGATCTGCAGCCGCTCATCCAGTGGTCCGTTCTGGCCGGGATGCCATGGAGCGATCACCCCGTTGTTATCGACAACGGTTTTATGCGCATAGTAAGAATCCATGTGTATGGCGCAAAAACCCGAAAGCGGCAATAGAACTGCAATTACAATTGACAAAATCGTTTGTTTAGGCTGGATGGTTTTCATTGGATTTCCCATGTTCAGAACTTCAGTCCTATTCGTTTAAAAATACATGTAGATTCAGCAATCCACTTTATTTAAACATACAAATACCTCGAAAGGTAGATTGTTTTGTTCCATTTGACAAGTCGCAGGGGGGGATGATGGGTTGTCCTGCATTAATAGATCAGTCCCCTTGTACTCACATCCCAGAGTTTTTCGGGTTTTCTCAGGTATACATTGTGTGTGGGCGGGTCATTATCCTTGTTCCAGACTTCATCTTTTTTCAGGTTTTCGGCATGGCCGTCAAAGAAGCACAAGCCGGCTTTCCCACTGTGACGGTAACAGGTCTGGCCCATATTCACTCGTTTGATTACATCGCCATAAACATCCCAGAAGGTTTCATAATCCGCCATGGCATACCGAGCCTGGTAGTAATTGTTGTCGATGAACATCATGACTTCCGCAGGATTGCGTATCTGATGTTCTTTGTAGCCGTATACTCCCCCGCGGGGCCACCAGGTGCTGTCATTGCTCAGGTTGCCGTTGCCTCTCCACATTTCGACATTCATGCCGTAGCTCATAATGACCTTCCAGCCCTCGGAGGCCTCAATTTCCTGGGTGTACAGGTCCGGGTCTCCAATCTTTTGGGAAGGGCATCTCAGTTCATCCGGATAGATAAATGCGTCATTCCAGCCGCTGTCCTCGATCAATACTCGCTGATTTACGGTAAGGTTCGCCC
This sequence comes from uncultured Pirellulales bacterium, assembly GCA_964454745.1. GTDB lineage: Bacteria > Planctomycetota > Phycisphaerae > Sedimentisphaerales > Anaerohalosphaeraceae > CAYVUI01. Next base: position 23,010 of record CAYVUI010000020.1, read on the forward strand.
GGAACTCTTCATTTTCACACCATCTTTCGTCCCACGTTAATGCAGGATCGTTGTGCGGCTGTGAAAAAGGCACCAGCCGGCCGTTATTGCTGGCGGCATAGGTGATATTTGCCAGCCCATAGGATCGGACCAGGGATTTGCACACAACCTGGCGGGCCAGCTCTTTGGTTTTATTCAGGGCGGGGGCCAAAATTGCCATCAAAAGGGCAATAATTGCAATAACTACCAGCAGTTCAATCAGCGTGAATGCTTTTTTAGGACGCATGATTTCACTTTCCGTATAAGATTTCCACATTCCATTCTCCGGAGCGGATGCCCGGCGATCCGGGCATCCATATCCGGGGTATACGCACACTTTATTTCTTACGAATCAAAAGGCCTGCCAGCCCAAACAAAAGCATCGATGCCGGCTCAGGTACCGTACCGACAGTCAAAGGGGATTCTGCACCGCTGTAGAGGTCCGCTACGCCCTGAGCGTCGAGGTAGCTTTCGCCCCAGATCGCGACATCGTCCATCGCACCGCACAGGTAGCGAGGGCCGCCTGCGTTTACATCCGAGCCGATACGGAGCGGAGCGTCTTTCCACCAGAATTCACCATCCCATGCTGTGTTGTATGTATCAAAAGCGGGCAGATCGTTTTTAGTAAATACGGGTGCTCCATTGATGTACTGGGTGAATACACTGCCGTCCCATGTAACTGCCATGTGGAGCCAATTTCCAAGCAGTTGAGTTGTTGGGGCCATTCCAAAATCCCAATCGGAGGTCTGGCCAGTACCATCAGGATGATAGGGCCAGAAATAGCTGGTGGGGTCACCGCCCGAACCAAGCTGGAAGCCGTAGTTCGGTGTCGAGATCAGGTACGGATAGTCACCGACCCAGTCACCATTGGCCTGGTCCTGGCGTACCCAGCATGCCATGGAGAACTGGTTACCGAGATTTTTGATGCTGTCGCTTTTGGCGACCATGATACTGTTCCAGGGTCCATCACTGAATGTCTGGGGGTTGCCCAGTTCATTATGGCCAAACAGCATGGCATTGGAGCCGTTTGCACTGGGGGTCTGATACGGAAGCGTCGTACTCCATGCGGAATCAGCAAGCTGGCCATGGTTCGCGTATCCGGACTGATCCAATACGTAATAAGCCCCGCCGTCTTCCTGTACAACTTCAAAGTCCATGTACATTCTCAGGTCCGCCATTGCAGCCGTTGCGATCAAGGCTGCGGTTAAACAAATTACCATCTTTCTCATTTTCCTGCCTCCAACTAAAAAATAAACATCATTTTCCTACATCTTTGCTGGAAACAGGCCGGGAACGCCCCGGCCTGAAATTCATATTTTCATTTAAAAACAACCCTCCGGATCGTTGCAGTTGAGCCATTCATTTGCAAAAGCGCCTGCGTCCTCGACATCAACGAAACAGTCTTGGTTCAAGTCAGCAACGTCTGTCCCCCCGTATTTGTTGACCTTTTCATAGCAGGTATACGGGCCGACTTCCGGACGCTCATCGTATCCGAGGTAGATTTCGTCATACGTGCAGTAGATCACAGCCGGATTGTTGCAGTATGCCTTGACATAGAGTCCGTTGCCTGCAAGGGAACTGTCAACAGTGAAACTGCTTTTCGGCAGTACCCAGGTGCCGTTCGGGACATCGCCGCCGCCGTCCAGCGGTCCGGTGAGCGTACCCTGAACCGAAGTGATCAGGCCCCACTGTGTGCCTTCCACACCGGACAGATCATGCTGACCGCTTGCCAGCCAGTACACATCGACGACCAGGTTGGGGTCTTCTTCGGGCCATGGGGTTCCAGTGCTGTACGCAGATGCATTAACACTGCCGATAAAGTCCACATAATAGGTTTCACCAAGACTCATGGTGTGTTCTGCAACTTCCTGTTCAATGCTGTCCTGGAACCATGCGCTGGTTCGTCCCGTCGCCGGCTGTGGTGCAGGTGCCCAGTACATACATTGCAGGCCATATTCGCCATTGCCGTTGCTGCTGGTGACCCAGCCGGGAATATTATTGATCGTGTAGCGGTCATAATAATCCACCAGGTTAAACCAGCCGTATTCATTTGTTCCGGAATCAAGATAGAAGCCATTTTGGAAGGTGTCACCAACCGGCAATGAGCTGAAATCTTCAAAATCACCGTTTGCAAGCAGGTTTTCACGCGGCCAGATCTCTGGCGGGGTGGTCGTAACGGATGATTTTCCGATAATACCATAACCTGCCGGTTCCCTGAGATTCCCGCCGCCAGGTGCCTGTATCGGGCCAAAGGCATATTTTACGCGGAAATACTGTCCTGCATCTGCCGGCTGGGCAGTGTAGGATGCAAATGTATTTCTCCAGACCAGGCCTCCGCCGGCAACTTCGTTGGCGTCAATGACGAGGGTTGAGGTTGTCGGGCTGACCGAATCATCTACAATTTCAAGCTGGGCACTGATGAGGTTGCCGTATGCGTTGCCGGTGCTGACCTCACCGCTGCCGCTGATCAGGGAGGTCATGTAATAGGTCTGACCGTTGACAATCGGGGTCTGGATAATCTGCTCCATCATTGTATTTGGATCGAGATAGACACCGACGGAACCGCCTGCAGGTTGGTAATCCCCGGCAAGATCGAGATTGATCAGGCCGTTGCGGTCCAGGTTCCATATACCGCCCACGGCACCGGGCAGGTTGGTTGTAAACGTCCAGGAACTCGGAGCGGTTTCCAGCGAATCTGCGTTGTTGGGAATCAGGTTGATATCCGCGTAGAAGTCCGGATTTGCAAGCAGTTCACCCGGATTGATTTGCGGTTCCACGCCGCCGGTCTGCCATTTATCAGCGATATAGACAAAGTCCTTATTGTTGACTTTACAGTCAATCAAAAAGTCCCCCGTCAGCAGGCTCTGTCCGTAGTTGTAGTCTACGAGTGCCTGGCAAGTGAGGAAATCCACGGCGTCAATACGTACAAAATCAAAGTAACCAAAGGCCGTTCCGCGCGGATTCCCGCTGCCTTGTTCAATATAACACACAACTTTAAAGGAATCGAGATGGTCATCCGCATCAGCCGTATACTGCAGCGTCTTGTCGATCCAGGTTTCATTGGTTGTGATTGTCTCATTGAGATCAGCCAGCAGGGTCACGACATTGGGATCGCTCGCGTCGATGGAGAAGATTTTTACCCCAACGATATTTCCTACAGCATCTTCGCCGCCAAAGCGAGCTGTGAAGTCATACACTACGTTTTCATGGATGGGCTTCCATCCGGAAACCTGTGTGAGCTGGTCTCCAACTGTAGTAAAACCTGCATATTCAATGTTTGTTGTATCTCCGTCCCAATCGCCTGCATTTACAAGCCCGTAATAACTTGAATCGTCCTTGACGCCTTCCACATTCCAGTTGAATGAGAATTGTGTGTCGCCATCAGTACTTTTTTCATCGAAATCAAGGACGACCTGTCCATTTTTATAGCGTACAATAAACGAGGGATCGTAAAGATAAGTAATTGGATCATCGTCTTCGACGGTCGTTGTAACCCACGGGCCGCTGAAATCGCCGCTCATAATCGCGCTGACCTGTGTCTGGTCGAGTGCTTCATTAAAAATAGCGATGTCGTCGAGGGCTCCGATAAAGAAATCCTTCTCGGGGTAGGTCTGCCTGCCGAAATAAAGCCAATCGCCTGCAGTCCATGTATCAGGAAGTGAAGCGTTTGGGATGTTTTGTCGAGCGGCCAGGTCTTCTGTGCCGTCTACATATTTTTTAAGATCGGTTCCATCATACACCAGTGCGATATGATGCCAGGTATTGAGTGATGAACTTGCGCCAATCTGGACACTGAAAGGTCCAGTGGATCCACCGGGGTAGTAAGGCCAGAAGTAATCAAATGCGAATGTGGAGACACCGAGTTCGTACTCATAAGCAGGACACGAGATCACACGCTGATAGCCACCGCCTCCGCCGATATTGATTGTCGGATCGTTTGTGTACTGGTTGTACCAGAACGAAATCGTCCAGTTGAGCCCAAGATTGGCAAGGGCGGCCTGGTACTGACCGAGGACATACACATAGTTCCAGTTGGTATTCTGTGAATCTGCGGGTACACCTACGGTACGGGTTCCCATTTCCACGGCATTCCCGCCTCCGGGCCTTGTGATCCAGTGCGGAAGGGTACTTGCAGTCGGGTTGCCGTTTTCGAGCCCATCCGGGCCTGCCCATAATTCGGCATCATGCCCGTACCCTGATGAGTCCGAGGCAAGGGTGCCGGTTCCTTCGTTAAACTGCCACAAGCCGACAAGGTCTGCCCAAACCGGGCAGCTTAACCATGCGGCCAGAATAGCAATAAAAAGTACAAAATCTCTGGTTTTTGCGGGAAATAAAGCTTTTTTCATTCTTAACCCTCCGAGAGTCAAACTGCATTAATTGAGTTTTCAAATATGCCAGTTTATTTATTATATAAAGAACAGGTAACAACCAGAATAGTTGAAACTCTCAAAATTGACAGTTTTACAAAAAAAAGGACTGTTCAGGATTCAATTTAGCTACAACTCACTTTTTGATATTCAAATCTCTCATTCATCTATCTCAGATTGTATTAGTAATCACAGTTATTGGGTTTTTATCAGTAAAAACGATTAAAATATTATCGGAATGGGCTTTTAAAAATTATACCTTAAAGTCTCATTTTAGTTGTTTTTTGCGTTTACATGTTTAATAGTCTCATGCTGTTGTCCTTAAGTCTCTTTTGTTTTTCACTATTTTTACGTTTTTTCCTTGATTCATAGTCTTTAAATTGGCATTATAATCATGGAATTGCTTTTTGAAAGTAATTTTACAGAGGGCCTGTATATGGTAAAAAGTCTCAAATATCTTGCAGATGACCTTGTGGTTTCTCCGGACAGCGACCGCCGTCAACTGCTGTTAAGTGCCCCGGAGGCAAGCCCTTTGCGAGACCGGGATGTCATCCTTGCAGCGATTTGTGACCTTAAGCCCAAGTGTGAAGTTTACCGCAAAGACCCCGCGGTTCATGTCCTGATACTTTCGCTGGAGGGATCAGGTACCCTGGTTACAGATGATACCGCCAGAAAAGGTGTCGAAATCGAGCCGGGTTCCCTGGTGATTCTTCCCGCTCATTGCAGTCATGCCTACCACCTTAAGGGAGAACGATGGAAAGCGCTGTGGTTTTACCTCGCAGACAGTGAAAACTGGCACCAGCTTCGCCAGACTCGCCCGCATCTGCGTGTATCTCTCGCACAAAATGAGATTTATTCCGCAATGGAGGGCTACTGGTCGGAATCCCTGCGAAATGAAAGCCGTGCCCGGCTGGCTGCAAGGTATTATGCGGAACTGCTGGCGCTGAATCTTGAGAGAGAACTGGACCTCGAAGAATCCCCATCCAATAACGAGATGCGACAAAAATTATACCAGTTGTGGGATACCGTAAGCGCGAATCTGGGTAAAAAGTGGACCGTAAGCGACCTGGCGGATGAAGTGGGCATCTCCCCGCAGCATCTATACCGTGTGAGTATGAAATTCTCCGGCCGAAAACCCATGGAAATGGTGACCAAAATCCGCATGCAGCAGGCCCATGAGATGCTGATCAGTACCAATTATCAGGTCAAAACGATTGCTTCCATGCTTGGATATGCGGATTCTTTCAGTTTCTCAGCGGCATTCAAACGGTATTCGGGACTAAGCCCGAGGAAATTTCGGAATCTCAATCGTGAGAAAAATGAGTCTTAACAATGGCTTTGCAAAAATGAGGTTAAATGATGCGAAAAGAAATGTTATATTTGATTGCGGCGATGGTGCTGATCTTTGCAATACCAGCAGCTGCAAAGCAGTACAGCTATCCTGATCTTGTTAATATGCTGGTCGATCTGGAGAGAATTGCTCAATTACCGGTTCCCGGGGAGAAATGTCTGCAATGGTCCAGTTATGACCGCAGCAGCTATTACGATGAGGAAACCGGGAAATACGTCAACTGGGATGCCAACGGGGATGGTTTTGGCGGCAAGGGCTGGATCCGAAAAGAGGGCGGTAAGCTGGTCCTTGCGGAAATGGAAGGCCCCGGTTGCATCTGGCGCATCTGGTCTGCGACGCCTCAGGACGGTCATGTTCGCATTTATCTCGACGGCAGCAGTACCCCAGCGGTCGATCTGCCGTTTATCGGGTATTTTAACGGCGAAAATGCCCCGTTTGACCGCGACGGCCTGGTTCATATCGTTGCCAGCGGAAAAAATTCGTATGTTCCGATCCCCTTTGCCAAGTCCTGCAGGATTGTAGCGGATTCGGATTACGGCGAATTCCATCATTTTACCTATACCCTCTTCCCCAAAGGGACGAAGGTGCCGACTTTTAGCCGGAACCTGGATGCCGCCTCGCTAAAAGTGCTGGATCGGGTCAATGAGCAGGTAAAAAAATGCGGGCCAAAGTTCCTGGAGTCTCACTATCGGGGTACTACGGCAGCCAAGACGATTACGATTAGCCCCAAAGAAAGGGTGTCCCGGTTTGAAATTCCCGGTCCGGCTGCGATTTATTCATTGATTGTGAAACCGCAGCTTCCTGAGGAAGTGGATGCCCAGCGTCAGATACTTCGTGAACTGGAACTGGCGATCTACTGGGATGGCGATGATGAACCTTCGGTATGGACGCCCCTGGGCGACTTTTTTGGAACTGCTCCTGGAATTAATCTGTACGATTCGTTGCCTTGCGGTATGACGCCGCAGCAAATGTACAGCAACTGGTTCATGCCCTTTAAGGATGTTGCAAAGATAGAATTTATCAACAGCGGGGATAAGGAAATCACACTCGAATATGAAATCAGCTTTACGCCTCTGGCCGCGGGCGTTTCAAAGTACGGCCGTTTTCATGCCAAGTGGCACCGAGATGCCTTTTTGCCAAAGGAGCCGGAACGCCAGATTGACTGGACGCTTTTAACGACTCAGGGCAGGGGACGGTTTTGCGGTGTTTCTTTGGAGATCTGGAATCCCCGCGGCGGATGGTGGGGGGAAGGCGACGAGAAATTTTTCGTCGATGGCGAAAAGTTTCCTTCTACATACGGTACCGGTTCAGAGGATTATTTCGGTTATGCCTGGAGTGACCCGACCCTGTGGGAGCACGCTTTTCACAGTCAGCCGATCAGCGAGGGCAACAAGGGGCATGTAAATGTCAGCCGTTGGCACATTGCGGATAATATTCCATTTCAGAAGTCCTTTGAGGGTTACATCGAGAAGTATTTCTCGAATGAGAGGCCGACTTTATATGCAGCCACCGCGTACTGGTATCTTGATCCTTCCGGTCATGATCCTTATAAGCCTTTCGCCCTGGAAGAACGTACCAACTGGTATCCCGAGCTGAAGTATCCGCTTGAGATAGCCGGAATTCTCGTGCAGGAAAAGCCGGTTGGAGCGATTGAGGCACAAGGGATGCAAACCTTTACAATGGATAAATGGCAGAAAAATGACCAGCTCTGGTGGATCGGTGAGATGGGTGCGGAGTTGAAGATCGCCCTGAACGCGAAAAAGGCCGGTCTTTACAAAATTACGACACGCCTGACCAAGGCGGCAGATTACGGCATTATCCAGTTTGCCCTGAACGGCAAAACGATTAGTGAGCCGATGGATATGTATTTTGCTGATGGCGTGATCGCAACGGATGAAATCGACCTGGGCCTGCATGAGCTTTCGGCGGAGCGGCATATCCTTTCGGTAAAGGTTGTCGGTATCAATCCGGACGCAATCAAACGCTACATGGTGGGTATTGATTATGTAAAAATCCAGGAAGCCTCTTTCCTGGATAAACTGTTCGGTGAAAAGGACAGGGAAATCAAGGATCAAAAATCCAGCCAGCAAGCCAGAATGCTTACCCCCGCCGCGTTTACCGGGCAGGAGGAGTATATAATGCCAGGCGGGGTGCTGTCTCGTTCGATAAGCTGGGAAAATCGCAAAGGCGAAAAAGGCAAAGGCGGCATGGCCGCGGGGCCGCTGGGTGTCGGCCGCAAGGGCTCTCCCTGTATCGGCGGCATTAAAAGCGGAAGTACGGCTACGCTGATGGATATTGACGGCTGCGGGATTATCAAGCACATCTGGATGACGCTGCCAGAGCGAGAGCCCCAGCACCTGAGGAACATTATTATACGCATGTACTGGGAGAATAGTGATATCCCCAGCGTGGAGGTGCCTTTGTCTGATTTCTTCGGCACAGCGCACGGCAGGGCGGTGGATATGCGGTCAGAGTATATCACCGTGATTAAAGGTAAAGGCTTTAACTGCTGGTTTCCGATGCCGTTTCGCAAACATGCGAAAATCACGATTGAAAATGACATGGCCGACAACCAGGAGATTGGCTGCCTGTTTTTCCAGATTGATTATGAACTCCACGATAAGCTGCCTGATAATGCAGGACTTTTTCATGCACAGTTTCGCCGGCAGAACCCTACGGTACCCAAACAGGATTATGTCCTGCTGGAAAATGTTCAGGGGCCCGGCTGCTTTTTTGGATGTGTGATAGGGATACGTACACTCGAGCCCCACTGGTGGGGCGAGGGCGAGATTAAGTTTTACATGGATGGGGATACCGATTTTCCAACGATTTGCGGAACCGGGACGGAGGATTACTTCGGCGGGGCCTGGGGCATGGACCTGTACCAGTCCGATTACCTCGGCTGTACGGTTCTTGAGCCCGGAGATGCACAGGTCAGTATGTACCGTTTTCACAAGACCGATCCAATCTATTTTCAAAAAGACCTGAAAGTAACCATTCAGCAGATTGGCTGGTTCCCCAAGGGAATTGGCGAACGCAGCGGGGATGACTGGTGCAGTGTCGTTTACTGGTATCAGCTTGACCCGGTACGGTATATGCCCGTCCTTCCGGATCGGAAGGCAAGAACCGCGGACATTTTCCTATCTGAATAGAATCGACTACTTTTTAAAGCGGGAGAATAGAAAGAATGAGAAATACAGATCGAATGGACCGCAGGTCGTTTCTTCGTGCCGGATCGTGCATGGGGCTGGGCATGGCACTGGGCAGTTCGCAGGTATTGGCCAATGCCAAACCGGTTCAGATTGATTCCAAGCCGGCAGGTGTGATTACTCCTGAAAAGATTGAGAATGTGCGGATTGGTATTGTCGGTATGGGGGTTCGGGGTTTCGAATTTTCCAATATTTTCATGGACCTCGGGGGCAATGAGATCGTGGCAGTCTGCGACATCGTGCCGGGGAAAGTCGCCCAGGCTCAAAAGATGATTCGTGAAAGAGGACATAAAGAACCCAAAGGATACGCAAAGGGTGAGAATGACTTTGTGCGGATGTGTGAAAACGAGGAGATGGATCTCGTCATTGCGGCAACACCGGTACACTGGCATGTGCCGGTTTGTGTGGCCGCGATGAAAAACGGCTCGCACAGCGCAACCGAGGTACACGCTACTTATGAACTCGACGAATGCTGGGAGTTGGTTGAGGCTGCGGAAAAATACAACCGCCAGTGCGCACTGCTGGAGAATTACTGCTATCTTTACAACGTGATGATGGTTTTGAAAATGGCCCGAATGGGTGCATTCGGTGAGTTGGTTTTTTCGGAATCGGGTTATCTCCATGATGTCAGGCCGTTTCGCTTCGGTTCGGACGGCTCGTTGCTTTGGCGTGCAAAGGATATGCTTACCCACAACGGCAACCTGTACCCGACGCATGCCATCGGGCCGGTGGCCCAGTGGTTTAATATCAACCGAGGCGACAGGTTCGATCACATGGTCTCGATGAGCAGCCGTTCGAGCGGAATGAATGTTTATGCCAGGGAAAAATTCGGCGAGGATCATCCGTCAGCCAAACAGGTATATACACAGGGAGATATCAGTTGCACGATGATCAAAACCGCGAAGGGATCGACTTTCACATTGTACTTCGATGCCCAGCTTCCGCGTCCCTTTAACATGATTTACAAGGTGCAGGGCACAAAGGGAATGTACCTTGGAACCACGGATAATGTTTACCTTGAGGGCAAAAGTCCGTATGACCAATGGGAGCCGGCGTCGAAATACAAAAAGGAATACGAGCATCCCTTATGGACCCAACTTGGAGACAAGGCCAGGCCGTACGGTCACTGGGGAGGGGATTATCTGATGATGTACCGGCTGATCAAGGCTTTCCACCAGGGCCAGCTTGTTGATATCGATGTGTACGATGCCACAAGCTGGAGTGTAATCAGCCCGCTGAGTGAGATTTCGGTCGCGAATAAGAGCAAAACGATGGATTTCCCCGATTTTACGCGGGGCAAATGGAAAACCAATGAGCCTCTGGGAATCATCGAGGCGTAAGACGGGAGGATGCGGTTATGAAGCGTATATGTATCATCGGGGCAGGCAACGGCGGCAAGGCCATCGCGGGGGATATGACCCTGGCGGGCCATGAGTGCCGTCTGTTTGAGTTTCCCGAATTTGTCGACAACATTACGGATTTGATGAAAAATCCGACTTTGAAAGTGACGGGCATCGCCCGAACCGGAACGCCGAAGATTGCGATGGTGACTGCGGATTTGGCTCAGGCAGTTAGGGGCAGTGATGTCATCATGGTCGCCACGGTAGCCCTTACACATGAGCGGATTGCCCGTGAACTTGCCGGCCTTCTTGAAGACGGCCAGGCGGTGATCCTCTGGCCCGGCAGCGGAGGCACCCTGGTCATGCGGAAAATCTGGGAAGAGTTGGGAATGAATAAGGATGTAGTCCTTGCCGAGGCGGTTACATTTCCGTATTGCTGCCGAAGCCTGGAAGGGCCCTCGAGTGTGAATATCCACCGCGTGGACGGTCCCAATATGCTTATTGCGGCACTGCCGGTGACCGATACCCCCCGTGCGATTGCAGCCCTCGAAGAGACATACGCGGACAGGGTAAAGCCGGCCGGGAGCATCCTCGAACCGGCCCTGTATAATGTGAACATTATCGTACACCCGGTTGGTGCGCTGCTGAATATGGGCCGGATCGAATACTGCAAGGGGGAGTTTTATATGTACAAGGAAGGGATCACCGAATCGGTCAAAAAGGTGGTCTACCAGATGGATGCTGAGCGAATGGCGGTGTTCCGTGCGATGGGCTATCAGCCGTATACGTATGATGAGATCTTCCGGGACTGCTTCAATATGAGCGTGGCAGAGTTTGCCAAAACCTCGAGCAAGGGGCCGTTTAATATGCAGGACCGGTATGTAACGGAGGATATCCCGATGGGAACGACGCTGACCGCTTCGCTGGGCCGAAAGCTTGGGGTGCCGACCCCGACGTATGACTGTATGATTCATCTTGCGTCTGTCGTCAATCATACGCCTTTTTATGAGATCGGGCGAAATTTAAAGAATCTTGAACTCGATGATCTGTCGGTTGAGCAGTTGAAAGACTATTTTAAAACCGGCGTAAAGCCCGGTGTAACAACGTAAGAAAGCCTTGAAGATATGATAAAACACCCGCATACATATTTTGAGAAGATTGCAAGCGAGCAGGAGCTGGATAAGATCATCCAGTCTTCCATGGTCTTGCTGCGTGACTGCGGGATGAAGTTTCACAGTGAATTGCTGTGCGATACCCTGCGAAGGGCCGGTGCAAAAGTAGATTTAACCTCCGGCAGGGTGTATTTCAGTGAAGAAATGATTCAGGATGCCCTTACGACGGTACCCGGCAAGTGGGTGCTGCATGGTCGCAGCAGCGACAAAGATGTAGTGATGGGCAATGAGAACCTGCTGGTCGCCCCAGGTTACGGAAGTGCGTTTATTTCCAATGTTGACGGTTCAAGGAGATACGCGGGTATTGGCGACCTGGAAAAGTTTGCGAAACTGGTCTACGGCTGCCCGGAAATCGATATCACCGGCGGGATTATCGTCGAACCCAATGATGTCGAAATTGAGCACCGGGCGATTCGGGTAACCGAGGCCCTGATCCGAAACAGCGACAAGCCGTTTATGGGCTCCGTCAGCGGCGAAGAAGCCGCTCTTGAAACGATTGAAATGGCCCGGATCGTAATGGGCGATATCCGGGATAAGCCTTCGGTTCTGGCCCTTATCAATATCAACAGCCCCATGACCCTTGACACCATGATGGCCCAGTCCATGGTTGAATACGCCATGGCCCGCCAGCCGATACTGCTGACCCCCGGGATTATCCTTGGGATCACCGCGCCGGTTACGATTGCCGGAGCCGCGGCCCAGGCTTTTGCGGAAATGCTCGCCTGTATAACGGCCTGCCAGGTGCTAAGCCCGGGCTGTCCGGTTATGGTTGGCCTTGGCGGTTTTGCCTGCGACCTTCGTAATGCTACGACGGGCTTTGGCCGACCGGAACATGCCCTGGGCATTGCGATCGGTACCCAGATTGCCCGCAAGCTCAAAATTCCGTTCCGCTGTTCGGCCCTGGTGACAAGTTCGCGTCTACCGGATTGCCGAAGCGGCTATGAACGAATGATGACCGCCCTGACCGCCTGGAACTGCGGGGCACATCTGTGCCTTCAGGCTGCAGGTATCCTCGATTCGATCAACAGTATGTCTTACGAGCAGTTCCTGATTGATATGGAGATTTGGTCGTATATCAAAAGAATTTCTCAGCCGATTCGGGTCAACGGCCAGAGCCTCGCAGAGCAGATCAAGAGGGATTCCTCTGCGTTTCTCATGGATCCGCACACCATTGAAAATATGCGGCAGGAACTGTTGACGCCGTGGCTGCTGGATTGTGAACCCTTTGAGCAGTGGGAAGATGACGGCAAACTCGATTTGTCTCGAAAGGCCGGGGCGAAACTGGAAGATGTCCTGAAAAGGATACAGCCGCCGCCGCTGGATAAGGAAACGGACAAGGAGTTAAAGAAATATATGAAATCGCAGGGTGTAAATGTTTCATGATTCGATTGAAAATCTGCTCGCTTCCATAGACATTGAACGCATGGCTGATTCGCTGTGGCAGCTTGTCTGTGTGCCCAGCCCAACGTGTCGCGAAAAGGAGGGGGCGTTAAAATTTGCATCCCTGCTTGAAGAGTCAGGTGCAGAGGTGGAAATCGACTGGGATATCCCGGAGAGCCCCAATGTGATCGGGCGGCTGAAAGGAACGCGGCCCGGTCCGTGCATTCAGCTTGCCGGGCATGTGGATCATATCGATATCCCGCATCCCGATCCCATTCGAGAAGCGGACCGGATCAGCGGCCGCGGCAGTGCGGATATGAAAAACGGCCTTGCCGGAATCCTTGAGATCGTCAGGCTGCTCAATGAAACCGGTTGTGATTTTCCCGGAGAGCTGCTGATTACCGTATATGGCCGTCATGAAGCTCCGGATGGAGACTCGAAAGGCCTGCTTAATCTTCTCGAAAAGGGCTGCAAGGGCGATGCCGCGATTGTTTTTGAAGGTCCGGATGATGCCGCCGCGGTCATGGCCAACGGGATGTGCATCTGGAATATCGAACTCAAGGATATCAAAGGCTGCCGGCACGAAACGTGTGAACCCGATCGAACCCACAGCATCAGTACGGTCATCGCTGAGATCCTCTTGAAAATAGAAGAGGCGAATCAGACGTTTCAAAATAATACGAAGGTGTTCGAGCTCTTGCCGCGGGAATCCTTCTTTGTCGGTCAGGTCCACTGCGGGGATTTTTACAACCGTATTCCGGACCGGGCGTTTTTACAGGGCACACGCCGCTGGCAGCCGAACCAGGACTTTGATAAAATCCAGCAAAGCGTACGTGAAATGCTCGATAGCATAAAGCTGCCTGAATCTATCGAGATGAATCATCACTGGATCTACGTAGGCGATTCGTACCAGGTGGATGAAAATGAAAGAATCGTGCAGGCACTGGTCCAGGCGCATGAAAGAGTGACAGGCCAACCGTGCTCAATCAGGGGCCATAGCAGTGTTACCGATATCTGCCGGATGGTGCGGAATGGGAATATCCCAGCGGTGCTGTGCGGCTTCGGCACGGAGACCGGTCACGCGGATTACGAGTATGCCCGTTTTGACAAGATGGAGAGCGCATGTAAAGTGGCACTGGCAACGGTGCTGGGATACCTGGAAAGCAATTAACCGAAAGGATTAGATAGAATGAAGGCAGTCGTCTGGATGGGTGGTCAGGATTTCGAGATGCAGAAAGTTCCGAATGCAGTCTATGGTCCCGAGCAGGTTCTGATCAAGGTCGAATCGGCCTCCATTTGCACTACGGATTTTCACTACGACGATTTTGACTGCGTACCTCCCATCGTTCCCGGGCATGAAATTGCCGGTACGATTGTTGAAATCGGCTCGTCTGTGAAGTCCGGTCTTACTCCCGGTCAGCGGGTCACACTCGATCCCGTGCAGCGCTGCTGGCAGTGCGAGATCTGTAAATCCGGGATATCGCATCTTTGCATGAATCCCCGCCACCTGGGCGATACGGACTTGCCCGGCGGCTGGGCGGAGTATGTCGCCGTGGATGCGGTCAATGTTTTCCCGTTGCCCGATACGGTTGGTTTTGATGAAGCCTCGCTGACCGAACCGGCAGCGGTGTGCATGGAAAGTTATCGGCGCGCCCGTTTTCAATCCGGGCAAAAGGTGCTGATTATCGGTGACGGCGCGTTTGGCTTTGTCCATGCCATGCTGGCCAGGCACTGCGGGGCGGAAAAAATTCTTGTCGCCGGCCACTACGATCCCCGTCTGGAGCGCATCCGCGAAAAGACCGGCTGCCTGGTCTGCAACAGCCACGATAACGATATCAACGAATTTGTCAGTGAGCATTGCCCGGGTGCGGGTCTTGACCTTGTGATCGAGGCGACCGGTGCCGGGCCTGTGCCCAATATCGCACTAAAAACACTACGACCCCGCGGCAGCCTGGTGCTGTTCAGTTATGTCTGGATACCGGAAGTGACAAACCTTGGGCTGATCCACATGAAGGAGCTCAATGTCTACGGCGCGTGCCGTTCGCTGGACTGCTTCGAGAAGTGCATCGAGCTGATGGAAAGCGGGGCACTGGCGATGGACCTGCTGATCGATATTGTCGAGCCGCTGGAAAACTGCCCTCAGGCGATGAAAAAGCTTAAGGAAAACAAGAAAAATACCTTCAAGGCGATCCTCAAACCCTGGAGCTGAAATGCCTGACATGCAGACAATACTGGATACCAAGTTAAAAAACGATCAGGCCGGGCTCTGGTTCCTGGGCCAGTCGGGTTTCTGCCTGAAGGCCGGAGAGGTTACGATTGCAATCGATCCTTATCTCAGCGATTCAGTGGGGAAAACTTCTCCGAAATTAACCCGCTGTTATCCGCCCCCAATTCTGCCTGAGGCCCTTGACGTGGATATTATGGTTATCACCCATGACCACCTCGACCATCTCGACCCCGAGACCCTTGGTCCATACCGGCATAAAGAAAAGACCCTATTCATCGGCCCTCGTTTTGTTTGTAAGAAGCTTGCCGAGTTTGGCATCCCGGCCGCGAATATCATCAAAATCGACCAGGGCGAAACTGCCGAAGTGAAAGGGATTGCCTTCCAGGGTGTCTATACCGTGCCCAATGAGCCGGATGTGATCGATACCTGCGGATACCGCGTTGCGTTTCCAAACGGGCGAAGCGTATACCACACCAGCGATACCGGTATGTCCCAGCTTCTGCTCCAGGCGGTGCCGCAAGCCGAGGTCGGGCTTTTCTGCATCAACGGGATGTGGGGCAACCTTACCGTGGAAGAGGCGGCACAGGTTGCGGTAAAGGTCCGGCCGCGTTTTGCCATCGGCCATCATTACGACCTGATGGAGCTTAATTCTCAGAATCCCCGCAGCTTTGAATATGTCCTTGGTTATACGGAGCCTTCGATCGAGGTGAAAATTCTGCAGGTCATGGAGCCGTTTACATGGGGCAATGATGGATAAATGCAACTTTTTGACAGGAATTTAGAATGCCGATTGATTCCTTTGGACTTGAATTTATCGATTATATTACTTTTGGCCTGTATTTTGTGGTCCTGTGTGCGATAGGCTTCTACGCCGGCCGCAAAAAAAAGACCGACAGCGAGGGTTATTTTCTCGCCGGGCGGTCGCTTCCGTGGTATGTCGTAGGTACGTCGTTTATCGCTTCCAACATCAGCACCGAGCACTTCATTGGGATGATCGGGGCGGCGTTTATCTTTGGGATTTCCATCGCGATGTATGAATGGGGCAATATCAACGCATTCAGTGTCCTGATCTGGCTGTTCATCCCGTTCCTGCTGGCCACGCGTGTCTTTACGATCCCCGAATTTCTTGAAAAACGATACAACAATTTCCTTCGCCAGTTTTTCGCGATTCTTACGGTCATCTGCAACATCTTTGCCTTCCTGGCGGCGGTGCTTTACGGCGGCGGCCTTGCCTTGCACACCCTTTTCGGATGGCCGCTTTGGTTTGCGATTATTGCCCTTGGGGTCGTGGCCGGTTCGTGGGCAATTTACGGCGGCTTGCGTTCAGTGGCCTGGACGGATTTTTACACGGTCGTTATTATGATCGCCGGCGGTTTGATGGTGACCATCCTCGGCCTGTACATGCTTTCGGGTGAGGATCATTCCCTGGTCAAAGGCTGGGAGGTAATGATGGAACGCAACGCCGCCGAGTCGGGCGTCTGGAAAGAGGCTGTCGACCAGAACGCCCAGCAGCTGGTGGCTAAGGATACTTACAATCGCCTTTCCGTCATCCAGCCGGCGACCCACAAAGTCGTTCCGTGGCCGAGCCTGATCTACGGTTTCCTCGCCTCCGGAATCTGGTACAGCGTCTTGAACCAGTTTATGATCCAGCGGGTGCTGGGAGCAAAAAATATGTACCATGCCCGCATGGGGATCGTTCTGGCCGGGTATCTAAAGATACTGATGCCTGCACTGGTCGTGGTGCCGGGCCTGATCCTGTTCGCCAAATACCCGGAAGTCATGCTCAAGCCATGGGAAGAAATCCAGCCCGCCGCGGATAAAGGCTATGTCCATATGCTCCAGCTGCTCGTGCCGGCAGGTCTTCGCGGGCTCTTCCTTGCCGCGCTGTTCGGGGCGATACAGTCTACGATCAATTCCGTGCTCAATTCTTCCGCGACGATTGTAACGCTGGATATCTATAAGCGTCTGATCAATAAAAACGCTACGGAAAGAAGCCTGGTCGTTGTCGGTGTATGGTCTTCCGTGATCATCCTGGTTACCTCTATCATTATGGCTGGGATGATCGGTGCCATGGGCCAGAGCCTGTTCGTTTATGTACAAACCCTGTTCGCTTTTTTCGCGCCGCCGTTTTCCGCGGTCTTTCTGCTCGGTGTGCTCTTTAAAAGGATTAACGCCAAAGGGGCAACTGTTGCGGTCATTCTCGGTTTTGGATTCGGCATGCTCCTAAAGCTCTATCTTGCCAAATCCCCCAATCTCTTCGGCCCGGATGTCCTGCATCTGATCGAGCCGTTCAGCAATCAGTCGCTGCTGCACTGGGGTTTTTCAGTTTTGGTCTGTGTAATTGTCAGTCTATTCACACCGCCTCCGCCGCAGGATAAGGTGTCGGACGATTTAACGATCAACTGGAAAAAGCTCAATATCTTCGGCCAGTTGGGTGACAAATGGTACAAGAGCGTGCTGCTGTGGTGGGGCTTGTTCGTACTGATTGTTCTGGGATTAATGGCCCTCTTTTCAAACCTAATCATTGGGAACTAAGATGAAACTGTATATTTTACTCATTCTAACGATCCCTGTGCTGCTGTGTTCATGCCAGCCTCGGGAAACGACCCCCCCGGTCCTGGAGGATGTTGAATCAGGCCCTGTTTTAACCGTCGGTGAATTCACCAGGATTTACGATCCCTCCATCGGCCAGCAGAAGTGGTACATCAATGACCATTGCTTTATTTTCGGCAATGACGGCAAATGGCATCTGTTCGGGATCACCCGCCAGGAGCCGGCCAGCCCGATCGAGGAGGACAACTTCGCCCATGCCGTATCGGATCATCTGCTAAATCCCCAATGGAAAAAGCAGCCTTTTGCATTGAGCACATCAGAGAAGGCGGGGGAGTCACATCTCTGGGCACCGCACGTAATCTGTTACAACGGCACGTATTATATGTTCTACTGCGGGGGAGGCGCAAACAATACACAGTACCGCATCCACCTGGCGATGTCGAAAGATCTCTACAACTGGCAGCGGCATCCGGCCAATCCGGTCGTCATGGACGGCTACGATGCCCGCGATCCCTTTATATTACGGCATAAAAACCAATGGCTGATGTACTATACCGCCACTAGCGAGCCTGCCGGCGGTAATCACATCGTTGCCTGCCGTACCAGCAAAGACCTGGTTCACTGGAGTCCGCGTAAGATCGTCTTTACGGATCCTTCTAAAGGGACGTGGGGCGGCCCGACGGAATCGCCCACAGTCGTAAAGTACGGAGACTTTTACTACCTGTTCATTGGCCCGAGGGATAAATATGACGGCACAGCAGTGTACCGCAGCCGCGATCTTTTCGCATGGCAAATTCAAGATGAAGTCGCCCGGATCGATTCCCACGCCGCCGAGGTAATCCGAGATAAAAACGGCAAATGGTACGTCAGCCACTGCGGCTGGGGGCAGGGCGGGGTATACCTCGCGCCGCTGCAATGGATTAATACCGTGCCGGAACAATCCGTCTCTTTGAAGAAACCCGGGCATTGCTATCCGTAAACCCTAACTAAATGGAGTTCTTAAATATGAAGTATACTTACCTTGCTTGTTTTCTTGGCCTTATCCTGGCTGTGTCCAGTGCCGCTGGTTTTGAGGATTTTGCCCGGTGTGAAAAGGGCAGCATTGTCGATAAAAACGGTCCCATCCGGTTCGTAAGTTTTAATATTCCCTGTCTGCATTACAACGAGGATTACCTTCCCTTTACCGAGATCAATCCATGGCGTTTGCCCAATGAATATGAAATCACCGATGCCCTCGAGGCCGTTCGCCAGATGGGCGGCACGGTCGTTCGCATTTATTCCCTCTCGGTCCGCCAGGCGGACGATGACCCCGAAATCATTCGCCATATCATCGGGCCCGGCCAGTTTGATGACCGAGCGTTTGAACCGATGGATAAACTGCTCGAAGTTGCCAACCAAAAAGGCATTCGCGTAATCATCCCGTTTATCGACAACTGGAAGTGGTGGGGCGGTATCGAGGCCTGTGCGGCCTTTCGCGGTAAGAGTAAAGATGAGTTCTGGACCGATGAGCTGCTCTTTGAAGATTATAAGCGGATGGTCAGTTACCTCGTAAACCGGACCAACATCTACACCGGCCAAAAATACCGTGATGACAAGGCGATTCTCGCTTGGGAAACCGGCAATGAGCTTGTCTGCCCGCATAAATGGACGCAAAAGGCCGCCGCGTTTATCAAGAGCATTGACCAGAATCACCTGGTCCTCGACGGCTACCATACTACCGATCTTCGAAAAGAGTCCATCGAGGATGAAAACATTGATTTCGTTACTTCGCATCACTATGTCTCCAATGCAAATGAGACGGTTCGAAAGATCAAGCAAAACGCTCAAATGGTTGGCAATAAAAAGCCGTACTTCGTGGGAGAGTTCGGCTTTCTTGACACGGATGATATTGAGAAGATTCTGGATGCGGTAATCCACAATGACGTCAGCGGGGCGTTGATCTGGTCGCTTCGTTACCGCAACCGCGACGGTGGTTTCTACTGGCACAGCGAACCGGCGGGCGGAAACCTCTATAAAGCCTACCACTGGCCCGGTTTCCCCACCGGAAATACGTATGATGAGAAGAACCTGCTGGCCCTGATGCGGAACAAAGCATTCGAGATTCAAAATCTCAACATTCCCGCAATTGAAAAACCATTCGCTCCCAGGCTTTTGGAGATCAAAACGCCCGCAGCAATCTCATGGCAATCCGCTGCCGGCACACAAACCTGCAATGTTCAGAGGTCCAGAACACCAAACGGCCCCTGGCAGACGGTGGGGTCTGATATTGATGATACCTGGGTGCAGTACCGCCCGCTGTTTAACGATGAAAGCATAGTGCCGGGGCACGAGTATTATTATCGCATCATTGCGAAAAATCATTCGGGGCTTTCCCAGCCGTCCAATATTGTCGGACCGGTTTCCGCAAAGCATAGAACGCTGGTGGACGAATTTGCAAATTTAGACAGAATTGACCGACAAAAAGGCAAGCTGGAAATCCGATCCGACCATTGCCGCAAGTTTAAGGAGGATATCCACCGTCTTGCCGGCGAAAAGAACAGCGAGATTATCTATCAGCTTTCCGAGCCCATCGATTCCGTAAAGCTATGGGCCTTTTTCCCCGGTCGAATCCGCGATTTTGAGTTTTCCGTATCCAAAGATGGAAAAAAATATGATCGAATTCCGATCCGCCGCAACGAGTATTTTTCCGGCACCGGGGATTATGGCTACTATAAGCCCGTGGAATTTATCGCTGAGGGCCTGGAAACCGATGCCCAATATCTGAAAATAACATTTACCGAAAAAGCCCAGCTGTCCCGCCTTGAGATCGGTTACGATCCGCTGCCCAATCCATTTTCACACACAAAGTCTCCCACGGGTTTTATCAAGGCGTTTAGCTGGGGCTGGTCCGGCTGGCGCGGTCAATATTCCGGAGACGGCCCGGTCGAATCCATGAAAAAGCTCGCGCAGACAGGGGCCAACTGGGTGTGCATCACCTTTGCCGGCGAGGTCGAAACCTTTGATTCGCCGGACATCCTCTATAGCGACCGCAATTCCCGTATGGTCACCGATGACGAAATCTTCCGGGCGATCCGCCTGGCACGCGAGAACAATCTCAAGGTGATCCTGAAACCCGTCGTCAATTCCCGCGACACTACCTGGCGGGCGTGGATCAAATTTAACAAGGAAAACGGGAAAAAAGATCTCGAAAAATGGGATCAGTGGTGGACCAATTTTAACCAGTTCCTCCAATACTACGCAAAGATTGCAGAGGATACCGGCTGTGAGATGCTATGCCTCGGTTGTGAGATGGAATCTACCGAAGAATTCGAGGGCCAGTGGAGAAATATGATCCGTGATATCCGTAAGATTTATTCCGGTGCGATCACTTACAATGCCAACCACGGCCGCGAGGAGAAAATCTCCTGGTGGGACGCCGTGGATATTATCGGCATGAGCGGCTACTATCCCGTCGGCAATGACAATGTCGGTCTCGCTCTGCAGGATGACCTGAGCAAGGTACCCCCCTCGAATAGTTCCGTCAAGGCA